>NZ_JAFHKI010000160.1 GCF_016937615.1 Pseudomonas lactucae
GGACGCCACATCTGCGAGAAAAAACTCTCGGCCATGTCCAGGTAGCTGGCTTCGGGTTCAGGTGCGGGCGCTTCCAACTCGGTACCGGCTGGCGCGACGTGGGAGCTGATCGCTCCGGCGGCGCGCGCGGCCGGGAGGTTGTTGGTCAGGGTGTTGGTGGCGCCGCTAAGAATATTGGCCTGCACCGTGGGCGGAAACAGGGCGTTGCTGAAGCTCTCGCATAAATTCGATAAGCCTTTGTCCGCACCCGTCTTGCTCATGGCCAGGCCGACAACCGTGCCCACCACGGCGCCCAGCAGGAAACAACCGAGCCCGCCGGTGGCCACGGTAATCCCGGTGGCGGCAACCACCGCCGCAGTCGCCACTGCCGTTATCGCGATGTTAGCCGCCACTTCCAGCACACCGCCGAGGATGTCGGCCATCATCGACGTATGGGAGAGCGCATCGCCCATGCGGGCGGCCCAGAGTGCGTCAGACATGCGTGGTGCTCAGGGATGTGCCGATTCTATTGGGACTTTCCATAGTCAGTCAGCTGCCATCGTGTGGTTAAGGCATGCTCATCAACGTTGTTTTCATGCGCGAATCTTCAAGGCAATCGACAGGCCGTACGTTGTCTTTGGCACAACCTTTCTTAGCCGTAGAAGTAATCGAAGAAGCGTTCGAAGTTTTCCTCACCTAGCAACGGGCTCACTTCCTTGGTCAGCAATTTTACAAACTTGGGGGAAAGCTCGTCGTCATCGTTGTAAATGTCAAAAATGTCGAATTTTCCATGAACAATTTCGATAGTTTTGGCGAATGCCAGGAGGAAATCAGCGAGGGAATCGGCAATCTTGAACGGCTTGACGACATCGTAGCTCGCCCACACTGGAGTCCCGGCAGTATCCGTGACGGCGATAACCGGTTTTCCGCCGCCAATGTCATCCATGAAAACCAGATACTGAGCAGGCCAATTCACATTTACCTGGGTCTTGTTCGAATCGCCGTCCCATTTATAGCCAACTTGGCCGTCTTCCAAAGTGCTCAAGTTTAAGAAGCAGATCGGCGTCAAACCGGTTTCAACTTCAACATCAACTGGCTCACAGTTATCGTAGAAATAGTCGGTTTCTGCCGAGCGCGGTAACGTCTGCGGCCATTTTGCGTTGGCATGGCTGCTTTTTTCGAAGCTACCTTCGATATCGAATTTTTTGTGGACGCGGCGCAACTCTTTAAATGCGTTGTCAAGGGCGCTCATGTTCTTCTCCAATGGAAATTATTTACCGCAGCCGGCTTTTCTGCCGGGTGTTCTAAGACGGTCGATCAATCGGCCTTTGCCTGAGTTGGCATAATTTTTTCGGTGCCCTTGAGGGCTGTTCAAATGTTCATCCACACCACTTGGGTGTCTCGAGTTTTGCAAGAAAACAATGTTCCTCGGGTCACCTTTCCAGGCCTTGCCTAAGGCGCCATTACCTTCGACGCTGTTGATATGGTGACCGGTGTAACCTGCTTTGGACATCTTTGAGTTCAGGCGGGCGTTACTCTTTGTATTTTTGATCAGCTCGCGTTCTTCATCTGTCCAGTTTCGTGAGCCCCCACCACGTAGAACCAGATCCCGTTCTTCGCCCCATGCTCTATTGATTGCCGTACCGCGGCCACCTGCTTTCGGGGTAACGGAAGCCTTGGGTTTGTAACGTATCAAATCCTCAGGATTCAAGCCGTAGGGGTCGATCCAGGTCAGCGGATTTGTTGAGTACAGGTAAAGGTTCAGGCCCCCTGCGAGGCCGATAGGATCGGGGGTAGTGAAACGGCCGATATCCGGATCGTAGAAACGGAATATGTTGTGATGCAAGCCGGTTTCACGATCCAGATACTGGCCCTGAAACCTCAGGTTTTGTTCTTCGATGTAGTAGGGTTCACGGATTTCTTGAACCGTACTTCCCCAAATTTGATAGCTGGCTTGCCAGACGGTCTGGCCTTCAGCTTCAGAGAGCAGTTCGGGCAGGCCGTTGAGATCATTGTGGTAATAGCGAACTTTCTGCTGGGTACCACTGCCATCAACGCGAGCGAGAGGCTCGTGGCTGTCGTCCCCGTATATGTAGAGGCTGGTCTGGGCGTGCTTGTGTTCTTGAAGCAGGCGCAGTCCATCCCAGGTAAAGCGGGTTTCGCTCAACAAATAGCCATTCCCGTCGTAGGTCGCCTTGGCAGTTCTTCGTCCTATAGGGTCGTAGGTCATTTTTACGACAGACCGCTGCCCGCCGTGCTCATTGTGGACCTCAATCAAGCGATGTTCGGCGTCATAGACAAAGCGTTGGATGCCGCGATTTGCGCTACGTTTTTCGATCATTCGACCAAAACCATCATAACGATAGCGTTTGTCCTGATACGTCAGGACCTTGTTGTGTTGTATCAGTCCTGCACCCGGTTGCGCAGCATCGAGAAGGTTCGCAGCCGCATCATAGGTATAGGTTTCGCGTTGGCCCACGAGATTGTCTTGGCTGGCGACCACCCGGTCGGTTGCATCGTAATGCAGCAGGTGCCTGCGTTGGCCGCTCGGCGTCTGTTCGAGCTTGCCAATCAGATTGTCGCTGGGGTCATACTCGAATTGCTTTTGTACCGCAGCAGGAAGTACCGATGCCCGAGCGATCTGGCCTCGTTCGCGGGAGCGCAACCGCCCACAACGGTCATAGTGATGACGCGTGCTGAGATGTCCTTGGGTACGCAGTACTTCGCGGTGCAAGCGGTCGCGCTCGAAGTCACTGATCACCTGGCCGTCGAGATTTATTTGATGGAGGTGCCCACTGCCGTAATGCAAGCGATTGAGCCAACGTCCGTCGGGCAGAAGAGTCTGGCTCAGGTTGCCGAGCTCGTCGTAATTATGTTGCAGGGCGCCAGTCGCGCTTTTCTCTTCGATCAGTTGACCAACGCTGTCGTAGTCAAAGTTGATCGCTTGTTGCCTGCCGGCATGGTCGGTAAATGTGACGGCCTTGAGTCGATCCAGCGAGTCGTAGGTGTATTCCGTTCGTCCATCATCAGTGATCTTGAACCGCAGACGGCCGACGGCGTCGCGCTCAAAGCAATGCACTATGGGTGCTTCGGGAGTTACAGCGACTGATGCCATTCCGCTGCCCAGAGGGGCAGGAATAGTTTCCATCCGTTTGATGTTGTTCAGTGCGTCGTAATGATAACGGCGCACGCTACCGTCCAGGTCCTGTTGTTCGGCCACGCGGTCGTTGGCATCCCAGGCGAAACGGTACCGTTCACCGTTTTCGTTGCGCAGAGCTCTAAGGCGGCCATAGCTGTCGTATTCAAAGTTGACTTGGCGGCCATGCGCATCAAGCCGCTGGCTGACCTGTCCCTGGCGATTGCGTTGATAGTACGTAGAGTGTCCGGAGAAGTCGGTATGCGCGATCAATTGACCGCTAGTATCGCGTTGAAAGTGTTCAATGCGCCCGTCAGGTAGCTGAGTACTCAGCAATAGGCCCCTTGGATCGTAAACAAAGGTTGTGCGCTCACCCAATGCATCGGTGGCAGCCTGCAAATAGCCTCTTTCGTCATACTTGAAACGTGTCGGGTAACCTGAGCAGTCAATATGCTCAATAAGTTGACCGAATGGGTTCCAGCGCATCCTTTTGCTTTTTCCCGCTGCGTCGATGACCTCCACCAACTGCCCGTGATCGTCATAGCGATACTGCGAAACACGACCCTGCGGGTCCGTTTCAGCGATGCAGTTACCTCGCTGGTCATAACGTAAGTGCCAGGTGTTGCCTTCGCTGTCCGTGCCAGATACTGGTAAAGCCCAATGCTCAAGCCACGTAGTGGATTCGCTGCGGCCAAGCGGGTCAGTCTCGCCGATCAGGTTGCCGGCTTCATCGTAGCTGTATTCAAAGCGACCACCCTGCGGATCGGTGGCACTGAGCAATTGGCGCTCGTCGTTCCACTCGAACAGCCAGATTTGCCCGAGGTTGTCGCTGTACCGAACGATTTGGTGCTGGGAGTTCCAGTGTCGGGTACTGACGCGTTGCAAGCCGTCGGTAATCCGCGTGATACCGGCCTGCAAGTCATAGTCGAACTGGTAGGTGTCGCCTTCGTCGGTCCAGTGCCGGACCACGCGCCATTCCGCGTTTTCAACCAAGGCCCA
>NZ_JAFHKI010000161.1 GCF_016937615.1 Pseudomonas lactucae
CACGGCGACACCCACGCCTACAGCAACCATATGGAACAGATCCGCACCCAGCTGCGCGCACGCCGAAGAAGCTGCCGGAGCTGGTGATCAAGCGTAAGCCTGCGTCGATCTACGATTACAAGTTCGAAGACTTTGAAATCGTGGGCTATGACGCTGATCCAAGCATCAAGGCCGATGTCGCTATCTAGGGCCTGACGCTGGCCAATGTGGGAGGGGGCTTGCCCCCGATAGCGGTGGATCAGTTAAGTGAAGAGTGACTGACACACCGCCATCGCGGGCAAGCCCGGCGCCCACAGTTGATATGCTTTGTCCGAGAGGCTGGCGCTCGTCCTACATGAGCGTTGCGGCACGCCAAATCGACGCTTATAGTTCGCCCCGTCGCCGGTATTGAATGGCGATAGGGTTTCGCAGCCCTACAGAGTTAAAACCGCACCCGTCAAAACAGCCCCGGTATTCTTGCCGACGGCGGTCTTTGTTATGGCGGCTGTGCGTGGGAGACCTTCGGGTCTGCCGGGTCTTAACTCCTCGGTCTGCGAACCCGCGTACAGCTGCCACCTCATTTGTTTCGCAGCAAACGGTGGCCTTTCTTCTATTGAGTTAAGGAATTGCCATGAAGAACCAACACCCACCCCGCCGCTTTTACCCTTGCACCGAAACCGCCACCGACAACCCCGTACTACTGATCGACAGCGCGGCCCCACTGCTCGACCTCCACGCCTGCCTGCGCGAACGCCTCAATGCCGCCCTCGAACACCTCACCCTGATGGCCTGCTCCAGCCTGCCGGACTTTGCCGAGCGCGACCTGAACAATGTGGCCAATACCGCACGCATTCTGGTGCAGGATGTGAGTGATGTGTTTCGGGTGATTGAACAGCGTGGGTTCGATACGCCTACCGTCGCTTGATCAAATCCCTGCAACAAAAAACCCGCATCTTATGCGGGTTTTCAATGGCCTCAGGCCAGTGGTTTTACTACGGGCTTGCGTCTCATCCCCGGCGTCACCGAGTCGTGAAGCGCCATAGCGCGTCCTGCATCCCATTCCTTCTGCATGGTTGAAAAAAGCTCAACATCAACCCGCGCTTGATGCGCACTCAGCGCCTGCGACATGGCTTCGGCGATACGTTCAATAATCATCCCTGGGGCTGCGATGCCACAGTGCTTGCGACCAAACTCAATCAGTTGCCGACGATCAGGATACGCCTTCACCTTGTTCATCTTGATTGCCAAGGTACGGTCGACCAGCGCTTGCCCGGATTTTGGGTTGTAATGCTCATATGCGGTGGTGGTTGTGACATCGAATACCGGTGCCAATTGCACGGTTTCAAGAGCCCCCGGATGGGTATAGAGCACACCGAAATTCTTAAGGTGAGCATCACCATTGCGCACCATGACCGACAAGCACACCGAAGAGAAAAAACGCTCGAGCTCACGTAGCACATCACCCTGGTGGCACACCTCGCGAATCACTGCCGCGAGGGTTTCGTAACTTTGGGAATACTTGTAGTTATCGTGAGGGTCTTTGTTCAGTCCCAGCAGCACCGCCATGTCTTCAAACCCCAACCTGCCGGCCGGTTCAGATCAAAGCGCTCCATGACAAACAGGTCGCCACCGTTGGGTCGTAGGGCATGACCAACGAGACTTCACGAGACGCCTCAGCCCAAGCGTAGGAAAACGAGAACTGCGACCCCTTGGACAGTTCGCCTCCCACGCCTTGGGGCGTGGCAATGTTAAGCCGCTTGACCTTACTCATCGCACTCCACCAGTTCGGCAAGGGATTTGAGATCGATCCGCCGGTCAACCACTTCCAACGCCATTCCCAACGCTGTAATCACTCGGAAGGCCGTGTACATGGCAACGTTTTCTCCCGCTTCCAGGTCGATGATGGTCTTGCGGCTGCACCGCGCTTTTTCCGCGAGCTGCTGCTGGCTGTAGTGCTTCGCTCGGCGCAGCTGTTTAAGCCGTTCGCCAAATTCGGGAGGGCTGGTGATGAGCAAAATGTCACCCATATGGGACTTTTAATAGGATTTATCCAATTATGTCCGTTATGAGGGACCTTTCAACCGCCTTACGTCTGCTAAAGCGCGCCCACAAAAAAGCCCGCATCGCTGCGGGCTTTTTTTAAACACCTAAGACTCAATTCACCTTAGCGTTCAACTCACCTTTCAAATAACGCTGATACATCGCTTCCAACGAGATCGGCTTGATCTTCGACGCATTACCCGCCGTACCAAACGCTTCATAACGTGCGATACACACATCACGCATCGCGGTCACGGTGGCGCCGAAGAATTTACGTGGGTCGAATTCGCTCGGGTTGGTGGCCATCAGGCGACGCATCGCACCGGTGGAGGCCAGGCGCAGGTCGGTGTCGATGTTGACCTTGCGCACGCCGTGCTTGATGCCTTCGACGATTTCTTCAACCGGTACGCCGTAGGTTTCTTTGATGTCGCCGCCGTACTGGTTGATGATCGCCAGCCACTCTTGCGGGACCGAGGAAGAGCCGTGCATCACCAGGTGGGTGTTGGGGATGCGTTTGTGGATTTCCTTGATGCGGTCGATGGCCAGCACGTCGCCGGTTGGCGGCTTGGTGAACTTGTAGGCGCCGTGGCTGGTGCCGATGGCGATGGCCAGGGCATCGACCTGGGTTTTCTTGACGAAGTCAGCGGCTTCTTCCGGGTCGGTCAGCATTTGGCTGTGATCCAGCACGCCTTCGGCGCCGATGCCGTCTTCTTCGCCGGCCATGCCGGTTTCCAGGGAACCCAGGCAGCCCAGCTCGCCTTCAACCGACACGCCGCAGGCGTGGGCCATGGCGACGGTTTGTTGGGTCACGCGTACGTTGTACTCGTAGTCGGTCGGGGTCTTGCCGTCTTCGCCGAGGGAGCCGTCCATCATGACCGAGCTGAAGCCCAGTTGGATGGAGCGCTGGCACACGTCAGGGCTGGTGCCGTGGTCCTGGTGCATGCACACCGGGATATGCGGGAATTCTTCGATCGCGGCGAGGATCAAGTGACGCAGGAACGGAGCACCGGCGTATTTGCGCGCACCGGCCGAAGCCTGGACGATCACGGGGGAGTCGGTCTTGTCAGCGGCTTCCATGATGGCGCGCATCTGCTCAAGGTTGTTGACGTTAAAGGCTGGGACGCCGTAGCCGAACTCGGCTGCGTGGTCCAGCATTTGACGCATGCTGATAAGTGCCATTGTGTTGTCTCTCCCGGTAGAGGGTCGTTAATCGTGCAAGCCTGCCGTAGCGGCGGCTGCTATTCAAGTTATTGCCGGCCGGTTTTGCATGCCTGGCCTGCTGAATCGTTATTGCTGTCAGGCTTATTGGGCTTTGCAGCCCCGCCCGATCAAATCGTCGGTAGCCACCCAGTAAACCAGGCCTTCCTCACCTTTTGTGTGAAACGCCAATTGGTCGTTGGCATACAACACACCCGAGGCGGCAATGTCCTGTTTAAGGCGATAAACCTGGTCGGAACCGCCGAGGCGTACATCCACCTCGGAGCGGGCCGAATTGGCAAAGCGCCAGTTGACCTCGGCCTTGCTGTCACAAATCCAGGTGGTCCACTTATCGGCAGGCTCTGCCTTGTTGAACATGTTCATGCTGCTGCAACCGGCCAGTAAAGCCAGTGCCGCCAGGGCGAAAACGCCTTTCATTGCCAATCCTCGAGCGAAGGCCCTGGGCCGTCGCTGCTGTCGGTTAGTTGATCAGACCCGTCAAGGGCAACCCTGTTCCTGACCGTTGGGCGCGGAGTCGTATTTCTCCAGCCGTTCGTTGCCGATGCGCTTGTTGATCACCGGCATGGTTTCGGCTTGCCAGTCAGCCTGGTAGCAGTTGTTTTGCTGCTGCTGCGCAGGCTTGGCTGGCGCAGGCGCCGCGCTTGGCGTGCTGCCGCAGCCGGCCAACAGACCCGCCGCGATCACCAGTGCCAACGTCTTGATCATGGGAATGCTCCTTTTCCTGATCACGCTTTTAACCTTTGGCTCGGGTTTCCAGCACTTCAACGGCTGGCAGGACCTTGCCTTCGACGAATTCGAGGAATGCACCGCCACCGGTAGAAATGTAGGAGATTTGCTCAGCTACGCCATATTTGTCGATGGCCGCCAGGGTGTCACCGCCACCGGCGATGGAGAATGCCGAGCTTTCGGCAATCGCCTTGGCCAGCACTTTGGTGCCGTTGCCGAACTGGTCGAACTCGAATACACCGACCGGACCGTTCCACAGGATGGTCTGGGAGGCTTTCAGCAGTTCGGCGAAGTTGGCTGCGGTTTGCGGGCCGATATCCAGGATCATGTCATCGTCGGCCACGTCAGCGATCAGTTTGACGGTGGCGGCGGCGCTTTCTGCGAATTCCTTGGCGACGACCACATCAACCGGCAATGGCACGCTGACCTTGGCGGCGATGGCGCGGGCGGTGTCGAGCAGGTCCGGTTCGTACAGGGACTTGCCCACCGGGTGACCGGCTGCGGCCAGGAAGGTGTTGGCAATGCCGCCGCCGACGATCAGTTGGTTGCAGATCTGGCTGAGGCTGTTGAGCACGTCCAGCTTGGTCGACACCTTGGAGCCGGCGACGATGGCGGCCATCGGTTGTGCCGGCGCGCCCAGGGCCTTGCCCAGTGCGTCCAGTTCGGCCGCCAGCAATGGGCCGGCCGCCGCAACCTTGGCGAACTTGGCCACGCCGTGGGTCGAACCTTCGGCGCGGTGGGCGGTGCCGAACGCATCCATCACAAACACGTCGCACAGGGCGGCGTATTGCTGGGCCAGTTCGTCACTGTTCTTTTTCTCGCCCTTGTTGAAACGCACGTTTTCGAACAGCACGATATCGCCGGCCTTCAGGTCCACGCCGCCCAGGTAATCGGCCACCAATGGCACGTCGCGGCCCAGAGCCTTGCTCAGGTAATCGGCTACGGGTTTGAGGCTGTTTTCGGCGGAGAACTCACCTTCGGTCGGACGGCCCAGGTGGGAGCAGACCATCACGGCCGCGCCTTTTTCCAGGGCCAGCTTGATGGTCGGCAGCGAGGCCAGGATTCGCGCATCGCTGGTGACTACACCGTCCTTGACTGGGACGTTGAGGTCTTCGCGAATCAGTACGCGCTTACCTTGCAGATCGAGGTCGGTCATCTTCAACACGGTCATGGGTCGCAGTTCCTGAATTACTGTTGAGGTTGTTTAGAGGCGATATGCAGATAATGTTCCGCAACGTCGAGCATTCGGTTGGCAAAACCCCATTCGTTGTCGAACCAGGCCAGGATGTTCACCAGCCTCGGGCCGGAAACGCGGGTCTGGCTGGCATCGACGATCGCCGAATGCGGGTCATGGTTGAAATCACAACTGGCGTGGGGCAGCTCGGTGTAGGCCAGCAGGCCTTTGAGCGGGCCGCTGGTGGCGGCATCGCGCAGAATCCGGTTGACCTCCACGGCATCGGTGTCGCTGACGGTTTGCAAGGTGATATCCAGGCAGGACACATTCACCGTCGGCACCCGTACGGCTTTGGCCTGGATTCGCCCGGCAAGTTCCGGCAGCAAGCGCTCGATGCCACGGGCCAGGCCGGTTGACACCGGAATCACCGACTGGAACGCCGAGCGTGTGCGGCGCAGGTCTTCATGGTGATAGGCGTCGATCACCGGCTGGTCGTTCATCGCCGAGTGAATGGTGGTGATCGACACGTAATCGATACCAATCGACTGGTCCAGCAGGCGCAACAACGGCACGCTGCAGTTGGTGGTGCAGGAAGCGTTGGACACCAGCCGCTCATTGCCGGTCAGGCAATCCTGGTTGATGCCATAGACGATGGTGGCGTCGACATCCGCCTCGCTGGCCATCGGCTGGGAAAACAGCACACGCGGCGCACCGGCGTCGATAAAACGCTGGCCATCGGCACGGGTGTTATAGGCACCGGAGCATTCCAACACCAGGTCGACGCCCAGCGCCGCCCAGTCGATGCCCTCGGGGGTGGCACTGCGCAATACTTTCACGCAGTCGCCGTTGATATGCAGACAATCGCCGTCGACCCGCACTTCGCCGGGAAAGCGGCCGTGGGTGGAATCAAAGCGTGTCAGGTATTCGATGCTGGCCATGTCGGCCAAATCGTTGATCGCGACAATCTCAAAGCCGGCCGTCGCCCCTCGCTCGAACAGAGCACGCAAGACGCAACGACCAATGCGGCCGTAGCCGTTGAGTGCAACTTTGTAGGGACGCGGTTGGGGCATGGGGTTCTCGATCAAGGTTAGTTCGGTGTTGAATGTTCTGACGCCATCGCGGGCAAGCCCGCTCCCACAGTAGACCGCAATCCAAATGTGGGAGCGGGCTTGCCCGCGATGGCGCCAGTGCAAACAACGCAGACTGACTTAGTCTTCCAGCAGTTCTTCAGCCTGACCCAGGATGTTTTCCAGGGTGAAACCGAACTCTTCGAACAATGCCGGCGCCGGTGCCGACTCACCGTAGGTGGTCATGCCGATGACGCGGCCTTCCAGGCCCACGTACTTGTACCAGTAGTCGGCATGCGCCGCTTCGATGGCGATACGCGCGCTTACCTGCAACGGCAGCACCGATTGCTTGTAGCCGGCGTCCTGGGCTTCGAACACGCTGGTGCACGGCATGGACACAACGCGCACGTTGCGGCCTTGCGCGGTCAGCCTGTCATACGCTTGAACGGTCAGGCCCACTTCGGAACCGGTGGAGATCAGGATCAGCTCTGGCTCGCCGGTGCAGTCCTTGAGCACGTAGCCGCCGCGGCTGATGTCAGCGATCTGCGCGTCGGTGCGCACTTGGTGCTGCAGGTTCTGACGCGAGAAGATCAGCGCCGAAGGGCCGTCCTTGCGCTCGATGGCGTGCTTCCAGGCCACGGCGGATTCCACCGCGTCGGCTGGGCGCCAGCAATCCAGGTTCGGCGTGGTACGCAGGCTGGTCAGTTGCTCGACCGGCTGGTGCGTCGGGCCGTCTTCGCCCAGGCCGATGGAGTCGTGGGTGTACACATGGATCACACGCTTCTTCATCAGCGCGGCCATGCGCACGGCGTTGCGCGCGTATTCCATGAACATCAGGAAGGTCGCGCCGTAAGGCACCAGGCCGCCGTGCAGGGACACGCCGTTCATGATGGCGCTCATGCCGAACTCGCGCA
Source organism: Pseudomonas lactucae (assembly GCF_016937615.1). Classification (GTDB taxonomy): domain Bacteria; phylum Pseudomonadota; class Gammaproteobacteria; order Pseudomonadales; family Pseudomonadaceae; genus Aquipseudomonas; species Aquipseudomonas lactucae. The sequence goes on from NZ_JAFHKI010000161.1 coordinate 7,119, forward strand.
CGCCGTAGTACATGTAGTTGCCGCTGGCGTCTTCGGCCGAGACACCTTTGCAACCTTTCCACAGGGTCAGGTTGGAACCGGCGAGGTCGGCCGAACCGCCGAACAGCTCAGGCAGCAGTGGGCCGTAGGCATTCAGGGCATTCTGGCTGGCTTTGCGGCTGGCAATGGTTTCGCCCTTGGCGGCCACTTCTGCGATGTATTCGTCGGCCTTGGCCGAGAAGTCCAACGGCAGGTCGCCATTGAGGCGGCTCATCAACTCAATTGCCAATGCAGGGAATTCGGCGGAGTAGGCCGCGAAACGCTGGTCCCACTCGGCTTCGGTCGCCAGGCCTTTTTCTTTGGCATCCCACTCGGCGTAGATGTCGGCCGGAATTTCGAACGGGCCGTGGTTCCACTTCAGCGCTTCACGGGTCAGAGCGATTTCCGCGTCACCCAGTGGGGCGCCGTGGCAGTCTTCCTTGCCTTGCTTGTTCGGCGAACCGAAACCGATAGTGGTTTTGCAGCAGATGAGGGTCGGCTGCGCGCTCTTGCGAGCGGTTTCGATGGCGGTCTTGATTTCTTCAGGATCGTGGCCGTCAACGTTGCGGATCACCTGCCAGTTGTAGGCTTCGAAACGCTTTGGCGTGTCATCGGTGAACCAGCCTTCGACTTCGCCGTCGATGGAAATGCCGTTGTCATCGTAGAAGGCGATCAGCTTGCCCAGGCCCAGGGTACCGGCCAGGGAAGCGACTTCGTGGGAAATGCCTTCCATCATGCAGCCATCACCCAGGAACACGTAGGTGTGGTGGTCGACGATATCGTGGCCGGGACGGTTGAACTGCGCGCCCAGGACTTTTTCAGCCAGCGCGAAGCCGACGGCATTGGCCAGGCCTTGGCCCAGAGGACCGGTGGTGGTCTCGACGCCTGGGGTGTAGCCGAATTCCGGATGACCCGGTGTACGGCTGTGCAGCTGGCGGAAGCTCTTGAGGTCATCGATGGTGACGTCGTAGCCGGTCAGGTGCAGCAGCGAATAGATCAGCATCGAGCCGTGGCCGTTGGACAGCACGAAGCGGTCACGGTCGGCGAACGACGGGTTGCTTGGGTTGTGTTTCAGGTAATCACGCCAAAGTACCTCGGCGATATCCGCCATGCCCATCGGGGCACCGGGATGGCCGCTGTTGGCTTTTTGCACGGCATCCATGCTGAGGGCACGAATGGCGTTGGCACGCTCACGACGGCTGGGCATCGCTGATCTCCTGGGGGCTTGAATAAAGAAACGGAAAAAAGGACCGGCATTTTCCCTCAGCCACCGCCTGCGGGCAATGACAGATAGTCACTTGTGGGTGTTTTTCCTGTGCTTTGGCCGGCAATCGCTTGCAGAAAGCTTTCACGTATTCGTCTAACGGTGATGGCGACTGCTTATAACCACCACTTATCGATCAATATCAAAACTTTTTGATATTGACCTTGCAGGGACACCCACCCGTCACTAGACTGCTGGCCTTATGAACCTACCCGTGCCCTCACTGCGTCCCGACGACGGCGATGAACTGGCAGCCTTGTGCAAGGCCGCTGGCGACCCGTTGCGCTTGAACGTCTTGCGCGCACTGGCCAACGATTCGTTCGGCGTACTGGAACTGGCGCAGATCTTCGCCATCGGGCAGTCGGGCATGAGCCACCATTTGAAGGTGCTGTCCCAGGCCGACCTGGTGGCCACCCGCCGCGAGGGCAATGCGATTTTCTACCGCCGCGCCCTGCCCCATACCGACCTGCTCGGCGGCAAGCTGCACGCGGCCCTGCTTGAGGAAGTGGACGGTTTGAACCTTCCGGGCGACGTACAAGCGCGCATCGGCCAGGTTCATGGTCAGCGAGCTGCCGCCAGCCAAGACTTTTTCGCCCGGATCGCCGAGAAATTTCGCGCGCAGCAAGACCTGATTGCCGGTCTTGCACAATACCGCGACAGCGTACTGGCACTGCTGGACAAGCTGAGCTTCAGTGAAGGGGCAACGGCCTTGGAAGTCGGCCCAGGGGATGGCGGTTTCCTGCCGGAACTGGCGCGCCGTTTCCAGCAGGTCACTGCGCTGGACAACAGCCCGGCGATGCTCGAACTGGCGCGCCAGCTGTGCGAACGCGAAGCACTGGGCAACGTCAGCCTGCAGTTGGCCGACGCGCTGAACAGCACAACGATCAAGGCCGACTGCGTGGTGTTGAACATGGTCTTGCACCATTTCGCCGCCCCCGCCGACGCCCTCAAGCAAATGGCCGGGTTGCTGCACCCCGGCGGTAGCCTGCTGGTTACGGATTTATGCAGCCACAACCAGAATTGGGCCAGGGAGGCCTGCGGTGATCTCTGGTTGGGTTTTGAACAGGACGATCTGGCCCGTTGGGCCACCGCTGCGGGGCTCGTTCCCGGGGAAAGCCTCTATGTAGGCTTACGTAATGGTTTCCAGATCCAGGTCCGCCACTTTCAGCGGCCGGCTGGCGACACTCACCATCGGTAATATCAGGAAAACATCGAGATGAGCGAATACTCCCTTTTCACCTCCGAGTCCGTGTCTGAAGGGCATCCGGACAAAATCGCCGACCAGATTTCTGACGCGGTGCTGGACGCCATCATTGCGCAAGACAAGTTTGCGCGCGTGGCGTGCGAGACTCTGGTGAAAACCGGTGTAGCGATCATCGCCGGCGAAGTGACCACTTCCGCCTGGGTTGACCTGGAGCAGATCGTCCGTGACGTGATCACCGACATCGGCTACAACAGCTCCGACGTCGGCTTCGACGGCGCGACCTGCGGCGTGATGAACATCATCGGCAAGCAGTCCCCGGACATCAACCAGGGTGTCGACCGCGCCAAGCCGGAAGACCAGGGCGCCGGCGACCAGGGCCTGATGTTCGGCTACGCCAGCAACGAAACCGATGTGCTGATGCCGGCACCGATCACCTTCTCGCACCAGCTTGTGCAACGTCAGGCCGAAGCGCGTAAATCCGGCCTGCTGCCTTGGCTGCGCCCGGACGCCAAGTCCCAGGTGACCTGCCGCTATGAAGGCGGCAAAGTCGTCGGGATCGATGCAGTCGTACTGTCGACCCAGCACAACCCGGACGTTTCCTACACCGATCTGCGTGAAGGCGTGATGGAGCTGATCGTCAAGCATGTATTGCCTGCCGAATTGCTGACCAAGGACACCCAGTTCCACATCAACCCGACCGGCCAGTTCATCATTGGTGGCCCGGTGGGCGACTGCGGCCTGACCGGCCGCAAGATCATCGTCGACAGCTACGGCGGCATGGCCCGTCACGGTGGCGGCGCGTTCTCCGGTAAAGACCCGTCCAAGGTTGACCGTTCCGCGGCGTATGCCGGGCGTTACGTGGCCAAGAACATTGTGGCGGCCGGTCTGGCCGAACGCTGCGAGATCCAGGTGTCCTACGCAATCGGTGTGGCACAGCCTACGTCGATCTCGCTGAATACCTTCGGCACCGGCAAGATCAGCGATGAAAAAATCGTCAAGCTGGTGCGCGAGATCTTCGACCTGCGTCCCTACGCGATCACCACCATGCTCGACCTGCTGCACCCGATGTACCAGGAAACCGCAGCTTACGGCCACTTCGGCCGTACCCCTGCGCAGAAGACCGTGGGTGACGATACCTTCACCACTTTCACCTGGGAAAAAACCGATCGCGCCAACGACCTGCGCACGGCTGCCGGCCTGTAATCGTTCGTGGTACCCAAACGCCCAGCCGGGTTCGTCCGGCTGGGCGTTTTTATTGCCGGTACGACCTCGTCACATTTTTTGGATCCACACCTTGCGGGCCAAATGATGGCCCCCTAGAATCCGCGCCCTCTCGGGCCCTCTACCTTATTTGGATATTGCCCTGCGCCAGCCCGGGATCAATCAGCGCGCAGGCAGTCGAACATTGAGGTTTTTCATGCGCATCTCCACGCTCGCACCTGCCGCCCTTCTACTCAGCCTGTTCGCCCTGCCGGCCAACGCTGCCGACTTGAGTGCACTGGGCGGCGCCCTGACTTCCCAGTTGGGCGGCGGCAATTCCGGCGACTGCCAGAAACAATCGGCAGACCTGCAAACCAAGATCGATGCAGCCCAAGCCAGCAACGACACCCTGAAAGTGAGCGCCTTCACCGCAGCCCAGGAGCAGGTCAACAAAGGCTGTAACAAACTCGCTGAAGCCCAGGCCAAAGCCGACGCCAAGCAGCAAACCCAGGCCGCCAAGACCGACAAGTCCGAAGCCGTGAAAGCCCTGGGCGGTCTGTTCAAGTAAACCGGAAACACCTAGTAAAAAGCCCCGCGTTGTCGGGGCTTTTTTGTGGGCGCGCGGATCATTTAGGCTGGGCGCCCCTTCCGAGCAAGGATGCTCATGATGCGTTTACTGATCGCGCTTTTACTCTATGCATTACCCCTCTGGGGCCTGGCGCAAAACTGCCCCGAAGACGCCCGGACACAGATCCACAACCTGGCTGAACAGGTCCGCCTGTGGGATGACAGCTACCACCGCCTCGGCCAGTCACCCATCGGCGACGAACTCTACGACCAGGCCCGCCAGCGCCTGGCCGATTGGCGCCAGTGCGCTGCCCTGCCGGCCACGGCGCCAGGCAACCCACTGGCCACTTCACGGGGCACGTTGCCCCACCCGGTGGCCCACACCGGCCTGGAAAAACTTCGGGATGAACAGGCTGTCGGCACTTGGCTGGACACACACAAGGAGGTATGGATCCAACCCAAGGTCGACGGCGTGGCGGTGACCCTGGTGTATCGCCAGGGCCGGTTGACCCGGGTGATCAGCCGCGGCGACGGCATGCTTGGCCAGGACTGGTCAACTTCTGCGCGCAAGATCCCCGGCATCGTCCAGCAACTGCCGGAGCCCCTCGACCTGGTGCTGCAGGGCGAGCTCTATTGGCGCCTGCACGCGCATGTGCAATTGGCCAACGGCGGGCTCAATGCGCGCAGCAAGGTGGCCGGGCTGATGAACCGTCGGCAACTGAGCGACACCGACGCAGCCGGCATCGGCCTGTTCGTGTGGGCCTGGCCCGAAGGGCCGACGGAGTTCCCCGAACGCCTGGCCACCCTGGCACGTCTGGGCTTCGTCGACAGCCAGCGCTACAGCCAACCTGTCCAGAACCTCACCGACGCCATGCACTGGCGCGCCTATTGGTACAATCACCCACTCCCTTTTGCCAGTGACGGGGTGGTACTGCACCAGGCGCAGCACGCACCCGCTCAACGCTGGCAAGCCAATGCGCCCTACTGGGCCGTGGCCTGGAAATACCCGGCGACCAAAGCCCTGGCACTGGTGCGCAAGGTCCATTTCAAGGTCGGCCGCACCGGGCGCATCACCCCCATTCTGGAGCTGCAGCCGGTGCATCTGGACGATCGGCAGATCAGCCGCGTGAGCGCCGGCTCGTTGAAGCGATGGCAGGCACTGGATATCCGCCCCGGCGACCAGGTTTCCATCAGCCTGGCGGGCCAGGTGATCCCCCGACTGGACGAGGTGATCCTGCGTAATGCCACGCGCGTTGACCTGCCAGTGCCGGACCCGCGCAATTTTCACGCGTTGAGCTGCTGGCAACTGGATCCCGGCTGCGAAGAGCAATTGCTTGCACGACTCAGTTGGTTAAGTGGCAATCAGGGCTTGGCTTTGCCTCATATGGGCCGCGAGACGTGGAACGTATTGATTCAGGCAGGTCTAATCGCAGGCTTTCTCGATTGGTTGACCCTGGATGCGGCAGAGCTTGCTAACATTGATGGCCTCAGTGAACTCAGCCGCACACGGGTACTCGACAGCATCCGCAGCGCTCGGCAACGGCCCTTTGCACAATGGCTCAAAGCCTTGGGCGTACCGCCTGCGGCACGTAACAACCTGGAAGGCGACTGGCAGACCTTGATCGCCAGAGACACCCAGGCCTGGCAGGCCATCGATGGCATCGGCCCGGGCCGCGCGGCGCAATTGAGCGCCTTTTTTCGCGATCCGCAGATACAGGCGCTGGCTGAAACATTACGTATGGCCGGGATAGATGGGTTCTGAATCCAACCCGGTCATCAGATTGCGATTATGGAGCCCTACATGAAACGTCTAACCTCCTTTGCCCTGCTGACCGTTGCTGGCCTCATGGCCATGCCGCTGTTGGCGGACGAGCAAGCCCCCCTTACCGGCTGCGCCGCCAAGCGCCAGGCCATCAGCACGCAGATCGAACAGGCCAAGGCCCACGGCAACAGCGACCAACAGGCCAGCCTGGAAAAAGCCCTGAGCGAAGTCAGCGCCAACTGCACCGACGCCGCCTTGAAGAAGGAACGCGAAAACAAGGTGCTCGACGCCAAGCATGAAGTCAGCCGCCGTCAGGCCGACCTCGACAAGGCGATGAAAAAGGGCGACTCCGAGAAGATCAACAAACGTAAGGACAAGCTCGCCGAATCGCGCAAAGAGTTGCAGGACGCAGTGGAAGAACTCGACCAATAATCCAGTCAGTGGTCCCTGAACTGTTTATGGCAGGCGCTGCAGGCATCTTCGACTTTCTGCACCGCAGGCATCAGGTTAGCGGCCTTGTAGGGTTGCACCCGACCGGCGATCACCAATTCACCGGTGGCCGCCTCCAGGTTGCGCGCCAGTTGCTGGAACTGCGCCTGTTTTTGCCATACGTCGTCCTTGGCGCTGGTGTGATCGTCCTCGCGCACGCTCGGGAAATGCTGCCACGGTTGATGGGACAACGCATCGAGCCGGGTCGCGCCTTCGGCGAATTGCGCGCCGTCGAACGGGATGCGCCCGCGTAACATGCCGCCCAGGTCTTCGCTGGTCTTGAGCATCTGCTTGAAGATCGCCTTGCGCTGGCCCAGGGGCGAATTCGGATCGACGCCGCCGCACGCGGACAGTGCGACGCAGGCCAGCAATACAACGGTCATTTTTTTAAAAGTCATGGTGGCTCAGGGTCACGGGAAACGGCGGCCAGTATCCTCGCCCCGTTCGCAAAGACCAATAGCCCTATTATTAATAAGGGTTGTCCAACCGCGCTTCAGCACGGGCAATCGCTTCAGGAAGTATTTGTATGCATGTCACCTTGAAACCCTGGGGCCGCCGCCTGGCGTGGGCTCTACCAATGATCGCGCTGCTGGCCGGTTGCGACGCGGGCAAAGAAACCGCCAAAGATGAAACTTCCAAGCCCCACGCCATCGCCACCTATGTAAGCGCACCCTGGGAGGCCTTGCCGGCGGTGTCCGACAGCGACCTGCTGGCCGGTTTCGAATCCTGGCGCAGTGCCTGCCAACGTCTCAAGGCAGACCTGGTGTGGGGTGCAACCTGCGCGGCGGCGGCCACGGTGCCGGGCGATGCGGTGGCGGTGCGTGGTTTTCTCAAGGAGCGCCTCGACGTGTTTGGCCTGCGTTCGGCCGACAATACCCCCAACGGCTTGATCACCGGTTACTACGAACCGGTCTACCCCGGCAGCCTGACCAAGACCGCCACCGCCCACGTACCGGTGTACGGCGTGCCGGATGACTTGATTATCGTCAACCTGGAAAGCATCTACCCGGAACTCAAGGGCAAGCGCCTGCGCGGTCGCCTTGAAGGCCGCGTGCTCAAGCCCTATGACGACGCCGGCGCCATCAACGGCCAGGGCTCCAGCGCCAAGCCGATTGCCTGGCTGACAGACCCGATGGACCTGCAGTTTCTGCAGATCCAGGGCTCGGGTCGCATCCAGCTCAAGGACGGGCGCCAACTGCGTGTCGGTTATGGCGACCAGAACGGCTACCCCTACCGCCCTATCGGCCGCTGGCTAGTAGAGCAAGGCGAATTGAAGAAAGAAGAGGTGACCATGGGCGCGATCAGCGCCTGGGCCAAGGCGCACCCCGAACGGATCCCGCAACTGCTGGCAAGCAACCCCAGCTATGTATTTTTCAGCGCCCGCCCCGACAGCAACGAAGGCCCACGCGGCTCGCTGAACGTGCCGTTGACCGCCGGCTACAGCGTGGCGGTGGACCGCAAGGTGATTCCGCTGGGCAGCTTGTTGTGGCTGTCGACCACCAAACCGGACGGCACGCCGCTGGCACGCCCGGTCGCGGCGCAGGATACGGGCGGCGCAATCACCGGCGAAGTGCGCGCGGATTTGTTTTGGGGCACCGGTGATGCAGCGGGTGAACTGGCCGGGAGCATGAAACAACAGGGGCAAATCTGGATGTTGTGGCCTAAAGGCACTGCACTGCCGCAAGTGCCGGATGCCCCCGCGGGGACCTGACAGACACCAGAGATCAACATGTGGGAGGGCGGTGCGACGATTCGACCTGCCCCTCTCACAACGGATCTGCGTCAGGCCTTAGATCGAGACAAAGAAGAAACTCGCAATCAACGCCATGCCCACCGCCCACACCAGCGAACGCAATATCGCCCAGTCAGCCAGGTAGCAAATGATGTACAGCAGGCGGCTGGTGATAAACAGCACGGCCAGCACATTAATAGTCACCAGTTCGGCGTTGCCGGCCACGTGGGCGATAATCACCGCCGCCGCAAACGCCGGGGTTACTTCAAAGCTGTTGAGCTGCGCACTGTGGGCGCGTTTGGCGATCCCTTCGAGGTTGTCCAGGAAAGCCCGCGGGTCATGGTTATCACGCGCGCCGAATTTGCCGTCACTGAACTTGGCCACACCCGTACACAGGTAAGGCAGAAAAATCGCGATCAATACACACCAGAAAGCAGCCGTCATCACAGAGTCCTTTTGTCGTTTTATGCAGCAACAGGAGTTCTAGCACTAACCCCCCCACATCGCACCTACACGCTATGAGCCACCACGCAGCGAAAGGTTCTATTGTGGGCCACCCACGCGGCAGCGGCCCACCTCCCCTTACTGTTTTTTGTTGATCTGTGGCGGATGTCTCGGATCCGCAGCCTTGCGGCCCGGCAAGCTGCCTTCACTGCGAATCTGCGCATGGCTGATCAGCGCAAAGATAAAGCTGCCACCAATAATGTTGCCGGCCAGGGTGGGGCCGGCGAACACCAGCCAAAAATCCTTCCACGGCAGCTCGCCGGCGAACACCAGATATGACACCTCCGCGGAACCCACCACGATATGGGTGAAATCCCCCAGCGCCATCAGGTAGGTGATAAGGATGATGATCCACATCTTGGCGCTTTCCATCGACGGGATCATCCACACCATGGTGGCAATCATCCAACCGGAGACGATGCCCTTGGCGAACATCTGGCCAGGGTGGTTCTCCATGATCTTGCGTCCGATCTCAAGGAAGGCATGATCCGTCCGGGTGTCGAAGATTGGCAGGTGCAGCATCACGTAGGCCACCAACAGCGTGCCGCACAGGTTACCCACCAACACCACCGACCACAGCCGCAGCAGGCGCCCGGCGTTCGCCAATGTGGGTTTGCTCATCACTGGCAGCACGGCGGTCAAGGTGTTTTCGGTGAACAGTTGCTGACGCGCCAGGATCACCGCCAAAAAGCCCGCGCAATAACCGAAGCTGGCGATGACCTTGAAGCCCTCACCGTCCGGCAGGCGCGAGTTGAGCAAGCCCATGGCCATCAACGATAGGCCCATGGTCAACCCGGCCGCCAGCGCCGACCACCACAACGCCGCGACGTTGCGCTCCAGTTCCTGGTCGCCCTGGGTGCGGATGATTTCATGCAGTACAGCCGCGCGGGGCGGCTGGTTTTCGTCTACGTCCTGCTGCTCTTGCTGCGACAGGTTGGGGGTCTTGCCGTCTGCTTGAGTGGCCATGATGTACCAAAGTCCGAAGGGTGCCTGTAGCTACGACACTCCGGCGCGATAGCTGTTCAGCTTGTCAGCAATGCGCATGACATCGGCCGGCGGGATTGCCTTGAAGCGTTGGCGATATGAGCAAGAAGCGCTTTGCGCGACTCGTCTCGGATCATGTCCTCCAGCGGGGTCGCATCGGATTTCAAAAAACGCGGCAGCAGAGTCATCAGCAACTGGGAAATATTGCCGACCGGTGCCGGCAAGCGCCCGAGCTGTTCACCAAGCGTCGAACTGGCTTCCTGCAATCAAGCCGTCACACGGTTTTTGCTGTTCAGCAGGCTAGGCAGATTGATCTTGTCCCTTGGCCCCACCACCACTGAGCGTCAAATGGGTAATGGGCGGCGGCGCCAACGCCACCTCGACCCGACCGAGATGATCACGATGCAGGCTCAGATCGCGCGCTCCGCCCCTCTACCAACAAGGTCTTCGCAGGGTGATCGACGCTGACTCTGACCTCTCCATGCGAAGTAAACGCAACAGGGGCAACCGGATTGAGCACTTTCATTGACTGGCTCTCGCCGCAGGGAATGTAGTCCTGAGTGATAAGAGAGCCTGGGAAAGATCCATTCGGAACAATCCAGTAACGAAACCAAACCGGTAAAGTTTAATTATTCGCCAAGGTCTTATTCCTGGAACTGATCCTTGACGTACTTGATTTCGGTACGCCCGTGAGGCGCCGGCAGACCGTCTTCGCCGAGGTTGACGAAGACCATTTTTTCCACGGTCAGGATACTTTTGCGGGTGATCTTGTTGCGCACTTCACAGGTCAGGGTGATAGAGGTACGACCGAACTCGGTGGCGGTGATGCCCAGTTCGATGATGTCGCCCTGGCGCGAGGCGCTGACGAAGTTGATTTCGGAGATGTACTTGGTTACCACGCGTTGGTTGCCCAATTGCACAATGGCGTAGATGGCGGCTTCTTCGTCGATCCAACGCAGCAGGCTACCGCCGAACAGGGTGCCGTTGGGGTTGAGGTCTTCAGGTTTTACCCATTTGCGTGTGTGAAAGTTCATGGGGGCTCCGGGTTCGAGGTGAGTAGACGATAGAGTTACGCCCCCAGCTTCAAGTTTTAAGCGACAAGCTGCAAGTAAAAGCCAATTCGCTCTAACTTGCCGCTTGTAGCTTGTTACTTGCCACTGGCCGGATAAAGAAAGCTATAATCCCCCCCGATTTCGAACGGCCACCACCGTTCTCCCGCCACCTGTCCGAGGGGCGCTGCAGCAGGCTTGGCCTGTCAGGCTCGGATGGGGCGTTGTCCGGTCTGGTCATCCAGCTGGATACTAAACGCACAACGGCGCCCATTCGCACACTACGAATGGAGGCTCTTCATGAGCGCTGTCAACACGCCTGCAGATTTCACCGACTACAAAGTCGCCGACATGTCCCTCGCCGCCTGGGGCCGTCGTGAAACCTTTATCGCCGAATCCGAAATGCCGGCCCTGATGGGCCTGCGTCGCAAGTACGCCGCAGAGCTTCCGCTCAAGGGCGCGAAGATCCTCGGCTGCATCCACATGACCATCCAGACTGCCGTGCTGATCGAAACTCTGGTCGCCCTGGGTGCCGAAGTGCGTTGGTCGTCCTGCAACATCTTCTCGACTCAAGACCAGGCCGCCGCCGCAATCGCTGCTGCCGGTATCCCGGTCTTCGCCTGGAAAGGCGAGACCGAAGAAGAGTACGAGTGGTGCCTGGAGCAGACCATCCTCAAGGACGGCGCGCCTTGGGATGCCAACATGATCCTCGACGACGGCGGCGACCTGACCGAGCTGCTGCACAAGAAGTACCCGCAGATCCTCGACCGTGTCCACGGCGTGACCGAAGAAACCACCACTGGCGTACACCGTTTGCTGGACATGCTGGCCAAGGGCGAGCTGAAAATCCCGGCCATCAACGTCAACGACTCGGTGACCAAGAGCAAGAACGACAACAAGTACGGCTGCCGTCACAGCCTGAACGACGCTATCAAGCGCGGCACCGACCACCTGCTGTCGGGCAAGCAAGCCCTGGTGATCGGCTACGGTGACGTGGGCAAGGGTTCGTCCCAGTCCCTGCGTCAGGAAGGCATGATCGTTAAAGTTTCCGAAGTTGACCCGATCTGCGCCATGCAAGCCTGCATGGACGGTTTCGAAGTGGTTTCGCCGTTCATCGACGGCATCAACGACGGTACTGAAGCAAGCATCGACAAAGCCCTGCTAGGCAAGATCGACCTGATCGTGACCACCACCGGTAACGTGAACGTGTGCGACGCGAACATGCTCAAGGCCCTGAAAAAGCGCGCCGTGGTCTGCAACATTGGTCACTTCGACAATGAGATCGACACCGCTTTCATGCGCAAGAATTGGGCATGGGAAGAAGTGAAGCCACAGGTACACAAGGTTCACCGTACCGGCGCTGGCGATTTCGACCCGCAGAACGACGACTACCTGATCCTGCTGGCCGAAGGCCGTCTGGTTAACCTGGGTAACGCTACCGGCCACCCAAGCCGCATCATGGACGGCTCGTTCGCCAACCAGGTGCTGGCCCAGATCTTCCTGTTCGGCCAGAAATACGCCGACCTGTCGCCGGCCCAGAAAGCCGAGCGCCTGACCGTGGAAGTACTGCCGAAGAAACTCGACGAAGAAGTAGCCCTGGAAATGGTCCGCGGCTTCGGCGGCGTGGTGACTCAACTGACCAAGACCCAGGCCGACTACATCGGCGTGACGGTTGAAGGCCCGTTCAAGCCGCACGCGTATAGGTACTGACAGCAGCGGCAAGCTTTCAGCTACAAGCGGCAAGTAAAGGCGTTTGTGTTGAGAGCTTGCTACTTCCTTGCTCTTTAAGCAGTTGTGGGCTGTGAGTTTCATGCTACAAGAACAGGCGCACCGCCCTCTTGCAGCTTGAAGCTTGCAACTTGCAGCTGGAGACCTCCTCCATGTCCCAAGACCGTCGCTACAGCTTCGAGTTCTTCCCGACCAAGACCGATGCTGGGCATGAAAAGCTGATGGCCACTGCCAAGGTGCTGGCCAGTTACAACCCTGACTTCTTCTCCTGTACCTACGGTGCCGGCGGCTCGACCCGTGACCGCACGATCAACACCGTGTTGCAGCTGGAAAGCGAAGTCAAAGTTCCCGCCGCTCCGCACTTGTCGTGCGTGGGCGACAGCAAGGCCGACCTGCGCAGCCTGCTGACCCAATACAAGTCCGCCGGCATCAAGCGCATCGTTGCCCTGCGTGGCGATCTGCCGTCCGGCATGGGCATGGCCAGCGGTGAGCTGCGCCATGCCAATGACCTGGTGAGTTTCATCCGTGAAGAAAGCGGCGATCACTTCCATATTGAAGTGGCGGCTTACCCGGAGATGCACCCGCAGGCCCGTAATTTCGAAGACGATCTCAATAACTTCGTGCGCAAGGCCAATGCCGGTGCCGACAGTGCGATCACCCAGTACTTCTTCAACGCCGACAGCTACTTCTACTTCGTCGAGCGTGTACAGGCCCTGGGCGTGAACATCCCGATCGTGCCGGGCATTATGCCGATCACCAACTACAGCAAGCTGGCACGCTTCTCCGATGCGTGCGGCGCAGAAATCCCACGCTGGGTGCGCAAGCAACTGGAAGCCTACGGCGACGACGTCAAGAGCATCCAGGCGTTCGGCGAACAGGTCATCACCGAAATGTGTGAACAATTGTTGCAAGGTGGTGCGCCCGGGCTGCATTTCTATACCCTGAACCAGGCCGAACCGAGCCTGGCAATCTGGAACAACCTTAAACTGCCACGCTAGGGTTGTTTAATCGCAACACCCGGCCCTCGTTATTACGGGGGCTTTTTTATTCATATTCCCAGGAAAGGAAACCAACCGTAGATGAATACAGCGTCCCCGACTCCTCGCCCGCAACTGGTGTATCTGGTTTTCGGCGCCGAGACTTACCATCAGGAAGCGGTATTCAGCATCGCCAGCGCCGTGTCACACCTGGGGGGCGCCCAGCACATGCCGTTGGACATCCAGGTGTTCAGCGATAACCCGCAGCCCTACGAGGGCCTGCCAGTGCAGGTCCACGCACTGGACGAAACCACGCGCAAACGCTGGAGCGAACCGCACGGTTACCATTTCCGCACCAAGCACGTGCTGTTGCGCCAAGTGCTGGAAACGGCCGAAACCGCGCTGCTGATCGACACGGACACCTTCTTCCACGAATCGCCCATGGCGCTGTTCGAACGTGTCGCACCCGGCATCGTGCTGTGCAACGCCTTCCAGGCAAAATACGGCGATAACCGCGAAAGCGTGCTGTATGAAGCCCTGGCCACCTACCTGGCCGACAAAGGCGTGGCCGACGACGACATGTGGCTGCTCAACTCCGGCGTCATGGGCCTGTCCCGCCAGGACGCGCACATCCTCGATCACTCGATCGAGTTGATGGACGAACTGTTCCCCCTGGCCCACGGCGCCTACACCCTGGAAGAGTTCTGCCTGTCGGTGGCCGCGTACCGCACACTCAATGTGCGCCAATGCCCGGACCTGATCCACCACTACTGGAGCCGCAAGCAGCTGTTCCGTGCCAAGGTCAAGGCGTGGATCGCCAAGCACGCCGCCAACCCCCTTTGCGCCCAAGCCTTGGCCGACACCCGCAGGGTTTCCGCCCACCTGCCCCGCCCGCCGCGCCTGCAACGCACGTTGTACAAGCTGATCACCCTGGCACTGCCAAAACGCAAGCAGCAGTTCATCCGCGAGATTCTCTACGGCTGCTACGAGCACGAAAATGAGTTCGATCAGGCCTGTGGTCCGGTTTGGTGGGAAAAGGCCCGGCAAAACCAGGAGGAGCGGCAGAAATGTCCGGTTGACGCGCACCAATTGGAACACTGGTTCGCCAATCCCGTGGTCCGCCTGATTCTCGGCGAGCGCCGTGCGGCCATTTATGAACATCTGATGACCTCAAAGGCAAAATAGCACCCCCCGCAAATGCATGGGCCAGAGCTTCTCTTTAGTGCACGAGCATCGTAACCTCAGGGCATGACGCTCATTGCAAAGCTGTTGACCGCTGCCCTTTTTGCTTGCCTGAGCCTGGCCGCTTACGGCGAGAAACTGCGCATTGTCACCGAGCCCTGGGCGCCCTACGTCTATGAAGAAGACGGCGTCATGCGCGGGCTGGACTACGAAACCACGGCGATCGTGTTCCAGCGACTGGGGGTCGAGGTGCAGTGGCAGTTCCTACCCTGGAAGCGCTGCCTGGCCATGCTTGAGCAGGGCAATGCCGATGGCGCGCTGGATATTTTCCACAGCCATGACCGTGACGCCTTGCTGCTGTACCCCAGCGAACCGCTGTCAGACGTCGAGTTCGCGTTGTTCTACGCCAATGAGCGCCCGCACCCGGCCAAGCATCTCAATGACCTGCGAGGCCTCACGGTAGGCACCTCGCCAGGCTACTTGTACGGCGACGATTTCAGCACGTCCACGTTGTTCAAACGCGAGCCGGCACCCAGCCATGAAGCCAATTTCGGCAAATTGATGCTGGGACGCATCGATCTGGTCATCACCGACCGCCGAGTGGGCCAGCATGTGATAAAGGCCCTGGGCCTGGAAGGCAGGGTCAGCCAGGCGCCGGTCATGGTCAGCCGCCAGCAGCAATTTCTCGCCGTGCGCCGTGGCGCCGGCATGGACCTGCTGGTGCGGCGCTTCGCCGCTGAACTCAAGCGCTTCAAACAGGAACCCGCCTATGCCGTCCTCAGTGCAAAATACGGTGGAATCCAGGCCATTACGGCCTCAGGACACACCGTTGAGCAGCAGGAAAGCAGCGCACCGTGATTGCTCTGTTATACTCCGGCCTTTCCGCCAGGCTTACGCCCGGCCGCTCGGGTCTTGAAAAAGGCACCCAACCCCGCTACAGCGCAGCTTTCAGCCCCGCGCGAGCCGGTGGAGTGCCCGCCAGACGCAGCAGGACCGGACGGGATTGCGCTCCCCTAAGCGCCATTCACGCCCGGCAAGATTATCCCTTTGGGCCAAGCCCTAACTAAAACAGGATTACTCATGTCCTTTGCTTCCCTCGGTCTCTCCGAGGCTTTAGTCCGCGCCATCGAGGCAGCGGGCTATACCGAGCCTACTCCGGTGCAACAGCGGGCCATTCCCGCCGTGTTGCAAGGTCGCGATCTGATGGTCGCGGCTCAGACAGGTACTGGTAAAACCGGCGGTTTCGCCCTTCCGATTCTGGAGCGGTTGTTCCCCAACGGTCACCCGGACAAATCCCAGCGTCACGGCCCGCGCCAACCACGCGTACTGGTCCTGACCCCAACCCGCGAACTCGCAGCGCAAGTGCATGACAGCTTCAAGCTGTACGCCCGCGACTTGAAGTTCGTCAGCGCCTGCATCTTCGGCGGCGTCGGCATGAACCCACAGGTTCAGGCCATGTCCCGTGGTGTGGACGTGCTGGTGGCATGCCCCGGTCGTTTGCTCGACCTGTGCGGCCAAGGCAGCGTCGATTTATCCCACGTGGAAATCCTCGTGCTGGACGAAGCCGACCGCATGCTCGACATGGGCTTTGTCCATGACGTGAAAAAGGTCCTCGCCCGACTGCCGGCCAAACGTCAGAACCTGCTGTTCTCGGCAACGTTCTCTCAGGACATCACCGCCCTGGCCGGCAAGCTGCTGCATAACCCGGAACGCATCGAAGTCACGCCGCCGAACACCACGGTCGAGCGCATCGAGCAGCGCGTCTTCCGCCTGGCTGCGAGCCACAAGCGCTCGCTGCTGGCCCACCTGATCACCCATGGCGCGTGGGAACAGGTGCTGGTGTTCACCCGCACCAAGCATGGCGCCAACCGCCTGGCCGAGTACCTGGACAAGCACGGCCTCACCGCCGTCGCCATCCACGGCAACAAGAGCCAGAACGCGCGCACCAAAGCCCTGGCCGACTTCAAGGCCGGCTCCGTGCGTATCCTGGTGGCTACCGATATCGCCGCACGCGGCCTGGATATCGATCAGTTGCCACACGTGGTCAACTTCGAGCTGCCAAACGTCGACGAAGATTATGTGCACCGTATCGGCCGTACCGG
>NZ_JAFHKI010000162.1 GCF_016937615.1 Pseudomonas lactucae
TGCCTGACACACTGCTATCGGGAGCAAGCCCCTCCCACATTTTTAGAACCCGCGGTGCTTCTTCAAATGCTCATTGATCTTCGCCGCCGGCACTTTCTGCAAGGTACATAGCAAATCATGGGACAACTCGCGCAGGCCGTGGGTCTGGCGCAGTTCCCGGGCCAGGTGCGCGGTGAGGTTGGCCGCCATTTCCGCATCCGCCAGCGCCCGGTGAGCCTGGCCGGTGTGGGGCAGTTGCGCGTAGCTGTTGAGCGTGCCGAGTTTGTGGTTGGGCGCCGCCGGCATCAAGCGGCGGGCCAGCAGCAGCGAACAGGCGAACTTTTGCAGGCGGGTGCGGCGGATCAGGCCCAGCTCATAATCCCAGAACTTCTGGTCGAACGCGGCGTTGTGCGCCATCAGTGGCGTGGTGCCGACGAACTCATTGACCTCGTTCATCACCCGCTCGGCCGGTGGCGCGCTGCGCAGCATGGCGTTGCTGATGCCGGTGAGTTGTTCGATAAAAGCCGGCACGCGTACGCCGGCATTCATCAGGCTCTGGTAGCGGTCGACGATGTGCCCGCGCTCAAGGATGACCACGGCAATTTCCGTGGCCCGGCAGTGGCTGCTCGGGGTGATGCCGGTGGTTTCAAAGTCGATGACCGCTATACGTTCCAAACCTGTTTCAACTCCGTTTACACATTTATTTGAGCAGCAACGCGCCTTCGATCGGCACGTAGCGGCTGGCGGCGCGTATCAGTGAGTTGGCCGTCAGCCCTGGTACGCCGTAGGCCACGGCATGTACGCCATGCTTGTGGATGATGCGTTCGAGCAGCATGTCGAAATCGCCGTCGCCGGAGGCCAGCACCACTTCGTCAACGTGGTCGGCGGCGTCCATGATGTCGAGGGTGATGCCCACGTCCCAGTCGCCTTTGGCCGAGCCGTCGGCGCGCTGGATGTAGGGTTTGAGTTTTACCGTAAAGCCCAGGTTGCGCAGGATCTGCTGGAATTGCTGCTGCTTGCTGTCGCCACGGTCGATGGCATACGCGTACGCCTCGACGATCTGCCCGCGGGCGCTGATGTCAGCCCACAGGGCCGCGTAATTGAAGTGGCAGCCATAGGCCTGACGCACGGTGTAGTAGAGGTTTTGCACATCGGCGAACACTGCAATTTTCTTCACCGCACTTCCCCATGACAGCCAGGCGCCAGTGCCCGGAAAGGGTGCCAGTATGCCAGCCGCGAGCAGGTTGCCGGGAAAAATCAGCCCGGGGCGACGAAGCGCCCCAGGCATTGGCGGTGTCAGACGAAGGAGTCGTCGTCGCCGAACGAGGAGGAGTCGTCGGAATAATCGCTGTCGGCGAAGCTGTCCGCGCTGTTGCCGCCCCAGCTGTCATTGCCGGCATACTTCTGGTCGTCATTGCCCCAGCCGCCCTGGTCGCTGGCGGGCGCCGGTTGTTCGATGATTTCTTCCACCACCTGCGGCTGCTGGTTGTGATGGAACAGGCTGCTGATACCTTCGGCCAGTAGCACACCACCGGCCACACCGGCGGCGGTTTTCATTGCGCCGCCGAGGAAGCCGCTGCCCACAGGCGCGGCGGCCGCCGGTTGTTGCGGCGGCTGTTGCAGCGGTTGTTGATAGTTCTGCTGCGGGGCCGGCTGGCTGAACGATGGCCGCGCCGGTTCACGCCAGCCG
Organism: Pseudomonas lactucae; assembly: GCF_016937615.1. Taxonomy (GTDB): domain Bacteria; phylum Pseudomonadota; class Gammaproteobacteria; order Pseudomonadales; family Pseudomonadaceae; genus Aquipseudomonas; species Aquipseudomonas lactucae. The sequence goes on from NZ_JAFHKI010000162.1 coordinate 1,670, forward strand.
CCGCCCGTGTTGCTGGGCGCAGGTTGCGCCTCCCGCGGACCACCGCCAAAGATGCTCGACAGAAAACCACCACCGCTCGGCGCGGCGGATTGCGCGGATTTGGCGCGCTGCAGCTCATCCTGCAATTGCTCGATCTGTTGCGCCTGCTGCTTGTTCTGCGCGTCGAGGCTCTTGAGTGCATGTTCCTGCACCAGGATCGACTGGGTCATGTAGTACCCGGCGGCGGGTTGGCGAGTCATGTGCTCCTTGATCCGCGCTTCGGCCTGGGCGTCGCGGGGGGCTGAGTCCGTTTCGGCTTGCTGCAACCGTGAAAACAGTCCATCGATCAGGGTTTGCTCTTCGCTGTTCATGGCGACCTCGTTAGATTGCCGGTAGAAATCGTGGTCCTGCCTGTGATCAGGCCAGGTGCGTGCTAGTTATGGGGGTGTTACGAGTTGTTTCAATGGTCTTTACTCAAGGTTTACGTTTGCGTCCCCCAGACCCTGATCGGTTAAAGTGTCGCCCTTGCTTTTAGGCCAGCGATGAACCTGATGAATCCGTTAGACGTATTGCGCGACTCCTTCCGCTTTACCCGGCACAACCTGGGCGCCATCGTGCAGTTGTGCCTGCCGCTGGTGATCCTCGAGGCCCTGCTGCAACAGGTGCTCGACCATACGCTCGGCGCCGATGCCTTCCCTGGTTACAGCGTGGTGGTGGGGTTATTGGTGTACCCGCTGTACACCGGCGCCTTGATCCTGTTTCTCGACGCGCGCACCCGTGGCGAGTCACCGCGCACCAAAGACGTATGGGCCATGGCACTTACGCTGTGGCCGCGCTTCGCCGTGTTGACGGCCATGAGCACCCTGCTGATCCTGCTCGGGTTATCGCTGTATTTCCTGCCGGGCCTGTGGCTGATGGTGGTGCTGGCGTTTGCCGAGTACTTGCTGGTATTGCGCGGTTTGTCGGCGCTGGAGGCCATGAAGGAGAGCTTTCGCCTGACCCGTGGGCATTTCTGGCGGATCCTGGTGTGCCTGTTGTGCGTGATGACGCCACTGTGGCTGCTCAAGGGCGCCAGCGTCGCGGCCTATCCCGACCCCGCGCCGTGGCTGGGGCTGTTGATGGACAGCGCCCACAGCTTCCTGCAACTGTTCACCAGCGTGGTGTTGTTCCGTTTATTCATGCTGATCGGTGGCGATGCTGACGCACGGTGATATGCTCCGTGCCATTCCTGAAACGCTATAAGCCGAGCCGATGACCCGTTTATTGCGCATCACCTTGCTGGGCCTGTTGATCATCGCAGGCCTGCTGACCGCCGTGATCTACAGCCTGACCTGGCGTCCCGCCGCCAAGGAGACCTTGCCGGTACGCTGCGTTGCGCCGCGCGCACCGACCCTGCTGCCGGGGCAGGCGCTCAAGGTGATGACCTGGAACGTGCAATACCTGGCCGGCAAGAACTACGTGTTCTGGTACGACACCGCCGACGGCAGCGGCCCGGACGATCGCCCCACCGTGGAGGACATGGCCGTGAGCCTGGACGAAGTGGCACGGGTGATCCGCGACGAACAGCCCGACATTCTGCTGCTGCAGGAACTTGACGAAAACGCCAAACCCTCGCACTACCGGGACCAGTTGGCCCTGTTGCAAGAGCGCCTGGTCGACCTCTACCCCTGCAGCGCCCAAGCGTTCGACTGGAAAGCCGATTTTGTGCCAAACCTGCATATCTTCGGCAGTGTCGGACGCAAACTCGCGACGCTCAGCCGCTACCAGATCGAACACGCCGAACGCCTGCAATTGCCCGTACCGGACGCCAACCTGATCAGCCGCCAGTTCCAACCCAAGCCGGCCTTGTTGCTGACCTACCTGCCACTGAGCGACGGCGGCCAACTGGCGGTGCTCAACACGCGCCTGGACGCCGGCGCGCCGGGGCGCAGCGCGGTGCAGGAGCAGGTGAAAACCACGGTCAAGTTGCTGGATAAATTCGAAGGCCGGGGTACGCCCTGGCTGATCGGCGGCGATTTCAACCTGCTGCCCCTGGGCCAGTTCCTGCGCCTGGACGCCGGCAAACGCGGGCAATATTCACCGGACAGCGAGCTGCACCTGATGTGGGACAAATACCCGATGATCCCGAGCAACAGCCAGTCCAGCGGGATCGATCGCGAAAAGTGGCTGACGCACTTCCCCAATGATCCGAAACTGGACGGCCCGGATCGAACCCTCGACTACCTGTTCTACAGCCCACGCATCAAGCGGGTCGAAGCCAAGGTGCGCCAGGAAGATACGTTGCGTATCTCCAACCACCTGCCGGTGATTGCGCGGTTTCTGTTGCCCGCCGCGCAATAACCGACTCTTGCCTGCTTCAGCGTTTCACGTGCGGTCGCATAGAACCTGAGCGCTCAGTTGCTTAATCCACCCAAGGCTCGCAACAGTCGACCCGGAAGGACGGTATTCACAGCCGATCCATCCTCGGTAGCCACGCTGCTCCAGCGCCGCGAACAAGCCCCTAAAGTCGAGGGTCCCGGTGCCCGGTTCATGGCGCCCCGGGTTGTCGGCAATTTGCACATGGACGGTTCTGTCATAAAACCGCGCCAGCACCTCGGCGGCGTCCCCGGTCAACAGCTGGGCATGATAAAGATCAAGAATCACCCCGACACTCGCAAAGGTTTCCAGCACCTGTTGCGCCTTGTCGAAGTCAGACATGTAATAACCTGGCATCGCCTGCGGGCTGATCACTTCAATAAGCGCTCGCAACCCCTGATCCTCGAAGTACTTGACGGCATATTCCAGATTGCTCCCGTAGGCGCGCGCGGCCTCCTCCTGTTGCGTCGTCACGCCCGACATGATGTGGACATCCGAACAGGCCAGCGCCTTCGCATAGCGGACGGCCTCGCGCAAGCCGTTGCGAAACTCGTCTTCCTTGCCCTGCAGGGCCGCGATGCCTTTGGTAACGCCAGCGGGAGCCGCGAACTGAATCAACGGCAGGCTGTATTGAGCCAGATGGTCCGCCAGCAGGCTCGTGTCGAATTCATAGGGCGAGGGGAACTCCACCGCCTTGAAACCGGCGGCGGCGGCCGCTTCGATGCGTTCCAGAAAAGGCAATTCATTGAATTGGAAACCGAGGTGAGCATTGAATTTAAGCATTGGGTAAATATCCATCCTGGGAATAAACGAACTCATCAGCCTGGAGCATCCTTTGCCGCTCCGGCGCCACGCTATCGGAAGTGGTCAGTGCAAATACTCACCCTCTTCGTATGGTATTTTCCCACTCCAGTCCGGTGGGGGTATCTGCCCCGACGGGAACGGACTGAAGCTAACCATTCGGAATAGAACCTGTGATCAAGAAAGACCTCGCCCTGCAGTTGGTCCCACGCGTCATCGACATGGTTCGCGCCCGGTCATGGTTGCAATGACGAAGGACGTTGGGTAGAGCAGCGAGAGTATCCTTCTTGCTGCGATTCCAAGCCCTCTCAAGGCTTTCTAGGTTTGATTTTCGCCGTTGCCTGCGCCACCAATGGGTCGTCCGGCCAATAGTGTTTCGGATACCGCCCCTTCAAATCCTTCTTCACCTCGGCATACGTACTGCGCCAGAAATTCGCCAGATCCTGCGTGACCTGCACCGGCCGCCGCGCCGGGGACAACAGGTGCAACTTCACCACCTGGCGTCCGCCGGCGATGCGTGGCGTATCCGCCAGGCCGAATAATTCCTGCAAGCGCACCGCCAGAATCGGCGGTTGTTCGCTGTAATCCAAACGCACCGAGGAACCTGACGGCACTTTCACATGCTGGGGCGCCAGTTCGTCCAGGCGCTGGGGCAATGGCCAGGGCAACAGGTTGTACAGGTAGCTGGAAATATCCAGGTTGGCGAAGTGGCTCAGGCGCGAGACTTTGCCTAGGTAGGGCATCAGCCAGTGTTCCAGGCCGGCGAGCAACGCCTTGTCGCTGACGTCCGGCCATTCACTGGTTTTGCCGGCGTCCAGCTGGCGCAGCAGCATTACGCGGGCCTGCCATTGACGCAGTTCGGGCGTCCATGGCAACAGCTCCAGGCCCTTGCGCCGCACCAGGTTGACCAGCGCCTGGCTGCGGGCGGATTCGTCGAGACCGGTGAGGGGTTCGCGGCTGAGCACCAATTCGCCGACTTTGCGTTGGCGCTCGGCGCGCAAGACGCCTTCGCGCTCATCCCAGTCCAGTTGATCGACGTTGCGCACTTGCTCTGCGAGTACCGTGTCGAACAGCCCCGGATCAAAGTCCGCCGCCAGGTAGATGCGTTCTTCGCGCTGGCCCTGGCGGCTGCCCAGGTCGGCGATCACCAGCCACGGTTGCTTCATCAGGCTGTCAGCCTCGGCAAACAGCGCCGCGCGGCCGTTGGCCAGGCGGTATTCAGCGCCACCCGCGCGGCGTTGCTGGGCGACACGGTCCGGGTAGGCCAACGCCAGTAAGGCGCCGAGCCAGCGCGGGTGGCCTGGATCGGCCACAGGCTGGGTCGCCTGGCCTCTTAAATAGCCGCGATATTGCCGCGCCAGCTGCTTGGCCCGCTGCACGCCGCCCTGAGCCCCACGCGCACGTTCTTCACCGGACAACAGCGCCAGGCGACTGTGCAAGTCCGCGCCGCCACCGCGCAAAATATCGCGCTCGCCCAATAGGGCGGCGACATCACAGGCCGTGGCCGCCAGCCCCAAATCCTGCCCACGCAGCAGCAAATGCGCGATGCGTGGGTGGGCGGGCAATTCGGCCATCTTCTGGCCGTGGGCGGTGAGCTTGTCTTCATCCAGGGCGCCAAGGCGCACCAACAAATCCTGGGCCTGAGCATAGGCGGCGGGCGGCGGTACATCCAACCACACCAGTTGCGTGGGCGTGACGCCCCAGCGCGCCAACTGCAAGGCCAAACCGGCAAGATCGGCGGCCAGGATTTCCGCGCTGCCATACGCGGCCAACCCTTCGTGCTGGTCCTCGGACCACAAGCGATAACACACCCCAGGCTCCAAGCGCCCTGCCCGGCCGGCGCGCTGGGTGGCGCTGGCGCGGGAGATACGCTGGGTGTCGAGGCGGGTCATGCCGCTGCCGGGGTCGAAACGCGGTACCCGCGCCAGCCCGGCATCAATCACCACGCGCACGCCGTTGATGGTCAGGCTGGTTTCGGCGATGTTGGTGGCGAGCACCACCTTACGCTTGCCGGCCGGTGCCGGGTCGATGGCGGCGCGTTGGGCGTTGAGGTCCAGCTCGCCGTGCAGCGGGCACAACAGCACATCCGGACGATCACCCAGGGCGTCGGCCAGTTGCTGGTTCACCCGGCGAATCTCAGCCTGCCCCGGCAGGAACACCAGCACACTGCCGGTCTGGTCATGCACGGCTTCAAGGATGGTCTGCACCACCCGTGGCTCGATGAATTCGCCCGGCTGGTAGGGCCGGCCCCAACGCATCTGCACCGGGAACATGCGCCCTTCGCTGCGCAGGATCGGCGCATTGTCCAGCAGGCTGGCCAAGCGTTCGCCTTCAAGGGTGGCGGACATCAGCAGGATTTTCAGCGGTTGTTCATCGCGAAACAGCTCGCGGCCGTTCAGGCTCAAGGCCAGTGCCAGGTCGGCATCGAGGCTGCGCTCATGGAATTCGTCGAAGATCAGCAGCCCCACGCCCTCCAGCGCGGGATCATCCTGCAGGCGGCGGGTGAGGATGCCTTCGGTGACCACTTCGATGCGGGTGTTGGGGCCGACCTTGCTGTCGAGACGGATGCGATAGCCAACGGTTTCTCCGACCTTTTCGCCCAGCTCGTCGGCCAGGCGTTCGGCCGCAGCGCGGGCCGCCAGGCGGCGCGGTTCGAGCATCAGGATGGTTTGCCCGGCCAGCCAGGGCTCGTTCAATAAAGCCAAGGGCACACGGGTGGTTTACCGGCGCGGGGGGCGCTTCCAGCACGGCTTCATGGCGGTTCGCCAAGGCGTCACGCAGGGCGGGTAAAACATCATCGATCGGCAACGAATTCATACTGGCTCCAAAGCAGAGCGGCGAGTATAACGGCGAACTGCCGGATGCCGACGCTGGTCTCAAGGTCAGTGTTATATAGTCGCGTATCAACCGAATTCAGGAGAGTTTCCATGCGTATCGCTTCCCGTGTCATCGGCGGTGTCCTCGCCGTCACCCTGTTGAGCCAACTCACCGCCTGTGGTTCGATTTTCTACCCGGACCGCCGTGGCCAGATCGACGGCAAGATCGACCCGACCATCGCCGTGCTCGATGCGGTGGGCCTGTTGTTCTATGTGATCCCTGGCCTGATCGCGTTTGGCGTCGACTTCGCCACCGGCGCGATTTATTTCGAGCCGGGTAAAACCGCACAAGTCGCGCCGGAAAAACTCCACGACGCCATCGGCGCCGACGGCAAGGTCGACAACGTCAAGCTGCAATCGATCATTCAGAAAGAAACCGGCCGCACCTTGCCGCTGGACGATCCGCGCCTGATCCAGTTCAAGGGCAGTGTGCAGCAACTCGCCGCCCTGGGCCTGCAACCCGCCGCGTAAGGACTGCTTATGACCAGCAGTCCCGAACACGCCAGGCTCCTGCGCCTGGCACCCGCGCCTCCGTCGGCGTGGCCTGTGTGTTGATCATCACCAAGGCAATCGCCTGGTGGTTCAGCGGCTCGGTGAGCATGCTCGCCGGGTTGACCGACTCGCTGCTCGATGGCGTGACCTCGCTGTTGAACTTGCTGGCGGTGCATTACGCGCTGCGCCCGGCGGATGACGACCACCGTTACGGGCATGGCAAGGCCGAGTCGTTGGCGGGCATGGCCCAGGCGATGTTTATCGGGGGCAGTGCCGTGTTGATCGCGCTGCAGGCCTACGAACGGTTGCAACACCCGCAACCGGTGGGCGCGCCGTGGTTGAGCATTGGGGTGATCGTATTTTCCCTGGTGTTGACCGTGGCGTTGCTGATGCTGCAACACCGGGTCGTGCGCGAAACCGGCTCCAATGCCGTGCGCGCGGATTCGCTGCACTATCGCTCGGACCTGCTGCTCAATGGCAGCATCCTGTTGGCATTGGTGCTGGCCGCCATCGGCCTGCATCAAGTGGACGCCTGGTTCGGCCTGGGTATCGCCGCCTACATTTTGTGGAGCGCGATCCATATCGCACGGGAAAGCTTTGCGGTGCTGATGGATGAAGAACTGCCGCCGGACGTCAGCCAGCACATGCTGGAACTGGCCCGAGGCGTGCCGGGTGTATTGGGTGCACATGACCTGCGCACGCGCGTATCGGGCAACCATTGGTTTGTGCAGTTGCACCTGGAATTGCCGGGCGAGCTGACCCTGTCAGTGGCCCACGGCATCAGCGATCAGGCCGCCGATGCCATCCACAAACAATACCCGCGCGCCGAGGTGCTGGTGCATGCCGATCCTGTGGATCAGCTACAAGCGGCAAGTGACAAGCCCCAAGCTTGAAGCTTGAAGCTCAACACCGCTACTCCTGCACCTGATAGCCGCGACTGCTCAGGCAGTTGCCCTGGGCCTGGCGGTAGGTTTGCACCACCGCCGGGTCGGGGGCGTAAGTCGCGGCCTGCGGATCGAAGCCGCTTTGCTGCGCCGCCCAGCGATAACAGTCGTAACCGTCCTGCTGCACCTGGGCCGGTGACTGGCCGTTGGCGGGATAGGCCACTACGTCATAGCCGTTGCCTTGCGGAGCTGGCGGGGGCGACGGTACTTGCGCCGGCGGTTGCACCACCACGTATTGCTGGGTGCTTTCTTCGTAGCTGTAGTAAGCCCCGGCGGCCAGAAACAACAGTGCCCCGCCCACCCACACTTCACGCGCATAGTCCGGCAGGTAATGCACGCGGATGCCATAGGGTGGCGCCACTACGACGTAGCGCGGCCCTTGCGGGCGGTACCAGTAGCCGCCGGAAAAGAAGTAGTCCTGGCCGCGATACGGCACGCGGTAGTTGCGGTCCGGGAAGCGGTCGACAACATAACCGGGTCGATATTGCGGACCTGGGCCCCAGCCGTTGCCATGACCGTCGGGGCGACCGGGCCAGCGATGGTCATCCGGACGCGGCCCAGGCCGCGAGCCTGGGCCGCCAGCCTCCCAGTGCCGGTTGTCGTCGTTGCGCCGGGGAATGTCGCGGTAGTAACCCTGGCGCGGCTCCTGGGTCTGGCGCACGGTATCGGGCCGCCCCTGGATCGGCAGGTTATTCGACGGTTGCGGCTGCGGTGCCGGCCGACCCGGCTCATTGCCCTGCGGACGCGCTTGCCATTGGCCGCCGTGTTCAACAGGCGAATTCTGCGGGCGTGGCTGTTCATGCTCGGGACGCGGCGGCGCATTTTCCGCTCGCCGCCCACCTTCAGGGCCCCGCTCGTGCTGCCCCTGTGGCCCCTGGCCCTCGCGCGGTGCGTTATCACGCTCGTCGGCCATCACCTGCGCGCCGACGCTGACCACCAGCAAACCAACACCTGCCATACGCCAGATGCGCTTCATGCTTTTCCTCACTGTGGGTTAGGGCTTACAGATGAGACTGGAAAAGCCTCGCCCGGTTCTGAGACAGGTTATCAGTCACGAGAAGTATTTTCTTACGACAAAAAGAAAGGGGCGACCCGTCGGCCACCCCTTGAGAACTTCGTCCATGCTCAACGCTTTTGACGTTGGCTCACCTCACGCCGTCTTCTGGACAGTATGCAGCCTGGAGGCCGGCTCAACCCTGCTGGGGTGGCGGCCGCAACGGGCCTGATTGGGCTCGCTGTAAGTGGACTGTTGTCCAGGCGGTGATTCTGTTGATAAAGATACCTGCCTGCGCCCGACAGAGGATTGCGAAGATTGCGTCAATAAACAGTGCTTGCGCAATTTTTAACCCTTCATGGATAATTCATCGCAATAGTTACGACAAAGGCCAACCCAATGAGCAAGCTTGACCGATACGACCTGAGTATTTTGGCGGAATTGCAGCGCGACGCGAGGATCTCCAACCAGGAGTTGGCCGAACGCATCGGCCTGTCGCCGTCGCCCTGCTCGCGCCGGGTCAAGCAATTGGAAGACGACGGCTACATCTCGCGCCAGGTCGCCCTGCTCGATCGCAAAATGCTCGGCCTGAGCCTCACCGCCTATGTGCTGATCGGCATGGATCGTCACACCCCCGAGCGTTTCGAGAATTTCGAAGCGGCCATCCGCACCCTGCCCCAGGTGCTCGAATGCAGCCTGGTGACCGGGATGGATGCGGACTATCAGTTGAAAGTGGTGGTGCCGGATATGGATCACTATCAGAAACTGCTGCTGGGCCACCTCACCCGGATTGAAGGCGTCACCAGCGTGCGGTCGAGCTTTGTGCTCAACCAGGTATTGAACAGCACTGAGCTGCCACTGACCCACCTGCGCACCTAAGATCAGTGAAGGTCAAATGTGGGAGGGGGCTTGCCCCCTCCCACATTTGGCCTGTATTTCACCAGGGAAGTCTGCCTGCGACGCACCGACGCAAATCAATGTTGCGCCTGTAACGCTGCCGTATACTTTCCGCCTGCCCCAACGGAATAGCCCATGAACAACATCGATCCCGCCCTCTTCGAAGAATGGATGATGACCGGCCTGGTCACGATCCTGATCATTTTCATGGGCTTTATCGTCTGGGACCTGGCGAAGAAGTCCAAGGCCGGGCGCTTTGGTTCGTTCATCCTGTTTTTCGTGCTCGGGCTGGGCGTGGCGGCGTTCATCATCAAGAGCGTGGTGATCGGCCTGATCGAGTCCGGCGCCTTATAAGCGCGCCGGTACTTCCTTCCACTGGCCTTGGTCGAGGCCGTCGATTGTCCAATCGCCGATACGCACGCGCACCAAGCGTAAGGTCGGCAGGCCCACGGCGGCGGTCATGCGCCGGACCTGACGGTTGCGCCCCTCTCGAATCACCAATTCAAGCCAGTATGTCGGGATGTTTTTGCGAAAGCGTACCGGTGGGTTACGTGGCCAAAGCTGGGGTTCGTCCAGCTGCCGGGCTTCGGCGGGCAAGGTCTTGCCATCGTTCAGCTCAACGCCATCGCGCAGGCGTTGCAGATGCTCCTCGGTCGGTTCGCCTTCCACTTGCACCCAGTAGGTTTTCGCCAACTTGTGCTTGGGATCGGCAATGCGCGCCTGCAGTTGGCCATCGTTGGTCAGCAACAACAGGCCTTCGCTGTCACGGTCCAGACGACCCGCAGGGTAGATGCCGGGGATGTCGATAAAATCCTTGAGGGTCGCGCGCCCGCCTTCGTCGCTGAATTGGGTCAGCACATCGAAAGGCTTGTTGAACAGGATCAGCTTCGGCTCGGCCGGCGGCGCCTTGGCGACACGACGAGCAGCGGAATGCGGAGGTTTCACGCCAGGGCGGCGCGAATCAGGGCGGGCAGGACGGGACATGGCAAAGGAACATCTAACGTCAGGACCGACAATGCTAGTGGCCTGACCGTTAAATAACCATCCCCACCGCTTAGCGGAACGGCGGTTCGTCGAAGCTGCGCAGTTTGCGCGAGTGCAGCGAATTGAGCTCAGTGCGCAACAGGTCGACCGCCTCGATGCCGATCTTCAAGTGCTGGCTCACTGCGCGCTCATAGAACGCATTGGCCGAACCCGGCAGCTTGATCTCGCTGTGCAGCGGTTTATCCGAGACACACAGCAACGTGCCATACGGCACACGCAAACGATAACCCTGCGCGGCGATGGTGCCGCTTTCCATGTCCACCGCCACGGCGCGGGACAGGTTGATCAGCGGCCGTTCCTGGGCCCAGCGCAGCTCCCAGTTGCGGTCGTCGTAGGTCAGCACGGTGCCGGTGCGCAGGCGCTTTTTCAGCTCTTCGCCTTTTTCGCCGGTGATATTCGCCGCGGCCTGTTGCAGGGCCATCTGCACTTCGGCCAACGCTGGAATCGGAATATTCGGTGGCACTACACGGTCGAGGATTCCGTCGCGGCGCATATAGGCGTGGGCCAGTACGTAGTCGCCGATGGTCTGGGATTGGCGCAGGCCGCCGCAGTGGCCGATCATCAGCCAGCAATGCGGGCGCAGCACGGCCAGGTGGTCGGTAATGTTCTTGGCATTGGACGGGCCGACGCCGATGTTCACCAAGGTCACGCCGTGGCCGTCGGTGGCCTGCAGGTGATAGGCCGGCATCTGATAGCGGTGCCAGACCACGCCCGCCGCAATGGCGGACGCTTCACCATGATCCATGCTCTTGTCGATCACCACGTTGCCCGGCAACACCATGCGAATAAACCGGGGGTCGCTGCGCAGTTGTTCCAGGCCATGCAGGATGAACTGGTCGACATAGCGGTGGTAGTTGGTCAACAGGATCCACGGCTGCACATGGCGCCAGTCGCTGCCGGTGTAATGCACCAGGCGGCGCAGGGAAAAGTCCACGCGCGCCGCATCGAATAACGCCAGCGGCAGTGGGTCGGTGTTTTCCCAGTCATAGAGGCCATCGGCGATGCCATCGGTGGCGGCCGACAAGTCGGTGCTGGGGAACACGCGGGCCAGGGTCGCGGCGGTCACGCCGGAGCCGGCCAGTTCGTCGCCCTGCTCCACCACGTACGGGTAGGGAATGTTTTGCTGGCTGACGCCCACTTCTACCGTCACCGTGAAGTCGTGCATCAACGGCACTAGTTGCTCCAGCAAATACTTACGGAACGCCGAAGGATGGGTGACGGTAACGCTGTAGGTGCCCGGCAATTGCACCTTGGCATACGCCCGGGTGGTCTGTGGGACTTCGCCGTGGCAGTGGTAGGTCAGGCGCAGTTCCGGGTAACGAAACAGTGCGCGTTGCGCGGCGTCGGGTTCGACGCGGTCCTTGAGGTATTGCTTGAGGGCCTGATTAAGCGCGCCGGTGGCTCGCTCATGCAGAGCTGCCAGCCGGTCCACGGCTTCTTCGGCGGTTTGAACGACAACAAAAGCTTCGGTCACGGTAAGCATCCTGTGTTCTGACGTGCTGACCTTTATCTTGCCTGTATCCAGGGCTCACCGAAACAGCAGAGTTGGAATGCAATCCAATGTGGACCGTGTTTACATAGGTGAATGAGGGGTTGAGCGGGCGACGATGGCTTCCACCTCCACACCACGCGGCAACGTCCCGTACACCCGCCCGGAAGCCTCACCCAACCGACTGGCAATAAACCCATCACTGACCGCCGCATTCCCGGCCTCCAGCAACAACTTGGCCTGCAACGCCACGGCAATGTCCTCGGTCAGTTGCCGTGCACGGTACTGTATATCCTGGGTGTCCATAAACGCCGACTTGAGCTGCTCGATACGCCGCGCCAATGGCCTGTCACCGTGCCCATCACCGAGCTCGACAAACAACGCCTCCAGCACGCCCGGCTCCTTGGACAGGGCGCGCAGCACATCCAGGCATTGCACATTGCCGGAACCTTCCCAAGTGGAGTTCACCGGCGCCTCGCGGTACAGACGCGGCAGGATGCTGTCCTCCACGTAACCGGCACCGCCCATGCACTCGGCGGCTTCGTTGATCATGGCCGGCGCACGCTTGCAGATCCAATACTTGCCCACCGCCGTCACCAGCCGGGCGAACTTGGCTTCCTGCTCGTCGCCCAAGTGGTCCAGGGCGCGCCCCATGCGCATGCTCAAGGCCAGCGCGGCCTCGCTTTCCAGGGCCAGGTCGGCCAGTACGTTTTGCATCAGCGGTTGTTCGCTGAGCACACGGCCGCCGACCGTGCGATGGGCGCAGTGATGGCTGGCCTGGGTCAGCGCCTGTCGCATCAGGGCGCTGGAGCCGACCATGCAATCGAAGCGGGTCATGGCGACCATCTCGATGATGGTCGGCACGCCACGGCCCTCTTCGCCGATCATCCAGGCCACTGCGCCGCGAAATTCCACTTCGCTGGAGGCATTGGAGCAATTGCCGAGTTTGTTTTTCAGGCGCTGGATGTAGAACTGATTGCGCGTGTCATCCGGGCGGTGCCTGGGCAGCAGGAAACAGGTCAGGCCCTTTTCAGTCTGCGCCAGGGTCAGGAAAGCGTCGCACATCGGCGCCGAGCAGAACCACTTATGGCCCACCAGTTCATAGGCTTGCCCAGGGCCGCCCGCCCCTACCGGATAAGCACGGGTGGTGTTGGCGCGCACGTCGGTGCCGCCCTGTTTCTCGGTCATGGCCATGCCGATAGTGGCACCGGCCTTGTGGGCGATGCCGACGTTGCGTGGGTCGTAGTGAGTGCTGAGGATCTTCGGCAGCCAGGTCTTCGCCAGGTCAGGCTGCAGGCGCAGCGCCGGGACGCAGGCGAAGGTCATGGTCAGTGGGCAACCGGTGCCGGCTTCGGCCTGGCTGTGCAGGTACGTCATGGCGGCGCGGGCCACGTGGGCGCCGGATTGCGGATGGGCCCACGGCAGCGACGGCAGACCATGTTCAACGGCGGTGCGCATCAGTTCATGGTAGGCCGGGTGAAACTCCACCCAATCAATACGATGACCGTAGCGGTCATGACTGTTGAACACCGGTTTGTTCTGGTTCGCCAGGAACCCGGCCGCCATCAACGGCCCGCCGGCCAGCGCGCCGTAGGCATCGATGCGCGGCTCTGCCCAGCCGGCGCCGAAGCGGCGCGACCAGTCTTGCAAGGGCAAGTCGATGCGATACAGGTTGATGCCGTCCAGGGAAGGCGGCTGGTTGGTGACATCGTGGGTTTCGGCGAACTGATGCAGGTTCATGACGGCCTCCTGAAAAAAGGCCCCGTTTGGTTGAGACCTGCATTTCAGTTAAGCACCGTAGCCCGGCTTAAAAAAGTGACATACCCGCCGAATGCCCGGCGCGTTCGCCCTCGAATGCGCCCAGGACGCGACGCTCCAACACCGCCTGCAGCGCCTCGAAGCGCACCGGTTTAACCAGGCGTTCAGTCACACCGATGCCATGCCCCTGCTCGCGTTCGGGCACATTCAACGACGTACTCAAGGCGATCACCGGCAGCTCGCCGCAGCCAGGCAGTGCACGAATCTGACAGCACAACGAGAAACCACCCTCAGCAATATCCAACAACACCGCGTCGTAATTGCCTCCCTGCAACATCGCCAATGCCGCCGGACCGCTGTCCACGGTTTTGACCCGATAGCCGACCTTGAGCAGCATGCCACGCACCGCCAGCGGGTTGACGCTGTTGTCGTCCACCAGCAGCACGGCGCAGTCCTGCGGGACGCGTTGCCGGTCGGGCATGGCCTTGGGCTCGGACGGCGCCACGTCGACTTCCACTTCCATCTGGAAGCGACTGCCCTTGCGCGGTTCGGAGTGATGGGTGAGGCGCCCGCCCAGCAGCTCGATCAGTTGCCGGCAGATAGCCAGACCGATACCCAGGCCGCCGTATTCGCGGGTGGTGGAACCGTCGACTTGGAAAAAACGCTGGTACAGGGTGGCTTCGTCGAGGAAGGCAAAGCCGATACCGGTGTCGGTCACGATAAAGCTCAGGCGCAAGCGACCGTCGCTCTGGGGCACGCCGACCACGCGCAGGCGCACAGCGCCTTCGTGGGTGAACTTGACGGCGTTGTCCAGCAGGCAGTCCAGGCACTGGACCAACTTGCAGGCGTCACCGACCAGGCGATCCGGCAGCTCGCCCGCCACGTCGATGGAAAACGCCAGGCCTTTGCCCTGGGCACTGGCGCTGAATTGCTGGCGCAGGGTGTCGAGCACGCCACGCAGGCTGAACACGTCGGGCTGGGCACTCAAGCGCCCGGCCTGCAGTTCGGTAAGGGTGAGGATGCCGTTGACCATGCGCATCATGTCCCGCGCCGAACCGGCGGCGGTTTGCTGGTACTGCGCCAGGTCGTCGTCCAGCGGCACGGTTTGCATGAGTTCCAACGAACCGATCACCCCATTCATCGGTGTGCGCAGTTCGTGGGTCAGGGTGGCAAGGAATTCATCCTTGAGTCGGTTGCTGCGCGCCAGTTGCTGGTTGAGCACTTCGAGCTTCTGGCTGGCGTCGAACAGGGTCTGCGCCTGTTGCTCGCGCATCGCATTGATGCGGTCTGCCAAGGCTAGGGACAGCAGCGCCACTTCAATCGCCGAGCCGATCTGGCTGGCGTACATGGTCAGGAACACATTGGGCAGGTAGCCCAGCACCATCAGCGTGTTCACCACCCCGCCCAACAGGAACGCCGACCAGGCGATGATGAAATAGCGCGCCACCCGCTGGCCGCAATACCAGGCGTTTATGGCGGCGACAAAAATGCTCACGGTGAACACCAGCGCCAGGCCGTGGCCAGGCGCAGCGCCAGGGCGTAGCTGGTCATCAGCGACAGCAGCATCACGACCGCGCCGCAGGCCACCAGTGCCAGCAACAGACGGTTGATCCAGCGGCTGTGTTGCGCGGTGTGCAGGAAGCTGCGCGCAAACAGGCTGCCGAACAGTGCCGATGCCCCAATCAGGAACGGCGTCGCGGCATTCGCCCACCAGGGATTGTTCGGCCAGAAATATTCCACCGCCGCGCCATTGACCGACAGCTGATACATGCCGAACGAGGCAATATAGAAGATGTAATAGAGATAGCTGGTGTCGCGCACGCTGAGGTAGATAAACAGGTTGTAGACCAGCATCCCCAGCAGCACGCCGTAGATCAGACCCAGGACATACAGGCGCAGCGGCTGTTGTTCCAGGTAGGCAGTGCTGGACCAGAGGGTCAGCGGCGCCTGAATGGAACCTTCGCTTTGCAGGCGCAGGTAGACGGTTTTCGTCTCGCCGGGGGCGAAGTCGACCTTGAACAGGTAGTTGTTCTGACGAATCTCCCGTGCGGAAAACGGCAACGCATCGCCGGTATGGCCCGCCAGGCGATAGGCGCCGGTGCTGTCAGGCAGGTACAGGTCGAGGTGGTCCAGCGGCGGGTAAGCCAGCTCCAGCAACCAGGTGCGTTGGGCTTCGGGAGCGGAAGGCAAGTAATGCAGGTCGACCTTGAGCCAGAACACCGAGCGCGAGTAGCCAGCGTTGAGCGTGTCTTTATCGTGGGGCTTGAACCGCCGCGCGGCGGAAGGCGCACTGACATCGGCAATGGTGAGGGCGTCGGAGGGGTCTTCGAGCACTTGCATGGCTCGGCCAAGCGGCAGGCTGCGGGTGTCGTGGTCGAACTCGATGGCGCTGGCGAGCATCGGCAGCCCGCACAACAATAAAATCAGCAAATAGCGCATAGAGCCCCAGCGTGGCCTGTCCGGTTATGTCAAAAGCCCCCCCTTCCTTTTGAGACGACGTATACCGGCGATACAGTTAAGTTGTTTGGATCCACTCTAGCATAGCCGGTAGAGGCCATTGGACACCATTGAATTAAATTTTTAGACGCCTCTAGACCAAGGCTTTCAGCCGGTTTTGTCACGTATTTCAAGGCACTAAAAACGTCACTTCCTGAGCAAAATTCAACCCACGCTCGACGTCCCCGCAAAAAGCGTTTGGTGGTAAGCTCGCGCACCATGAATATCTACAGCTCTCGCCCCGTTGTCCTCTGTCTCTCCGGCCATGATCCCAGTGGTGGCGCCGGCTTGCAGGCAGATATCGAAGCCCTGCTCGCCCAGGGTTGCCATGCCGCGCCGACCGTCACCGCCTTGACCGTGCAGAACACCGTCAACGTCAGCGACTTCCGCGTGCTCGACCGCGAGTGGGTGCTGGCCCAGGCCAATGCCGTGCTCAGCGACTCCGAGGTCGCCGCCGTGAAACTGGGCATGCTCGGCTCCACCGTGATGGTCGACACCGTGGTCGAACTGCTGCAGGCACACCCGCACCTGCCGGTAGTCTGCGACCCGGTGCTGCGGGCCGGCGGCGGTGGCAGCCTGGGCAAGGACGAAGTCGGCTACGCAATGCGCGAACGGCTGTTGCCGCTGTCGCTGATCGCTACACCGAATCTGCCCGAGGCGCGCATCCTGGCCGAACTGCCTGACGGCACGGCCGACGCATGCGCCGAGAAGCTATTGCCGTTTATCCAGCACCTGTTGATCACCGGCGGCCACGGTGACGAGCATGAAGTGCACAACCGGCTGTATAGCCGCGACGGCACGCGCCACACCTTTACCTGCCAGCGCCTGCCAGGCAGCTATCACGGTTCGGGCTGCACCTTGGCCAGCACCCTCGCCGGGCGAATCGCTCAGGGTGAAGGGTTGGTGAGCGCGGTGCAAACGGCCCTCAACTACACTTGGCGCACCCTGCGTGACGCTGAACAACTCGGTCAGGGCCAATTTGTACCGCGCCGTCTGCCGCTGGATTTCTGCTCTTAACTTTCTGCTCTTAAAAGCAAGAGGCCTGCACGATGAAACTACGTGGCCTTTACGCCATCACCGACAGCCAACTGTTGGCCGGCAAATTCCTCGCCTACGTCGAAGCGGCGCTGGACGGTGGCGTGACCCTGTTGCAATACCGCGACAAAAGCAGCGACGAAGCCCGGCGCCTGCGTGAGGCAGAGAAGCTGCGTGAATTGTGCTCGCGCTATAAAACCCGGTTGATCATCAACGACGACGCCGAACTCGCCGCACGGCTGGGCGTCGGCGTACACCTGGGCCAGACCGACGGCCCATTGACGCCGGCCCGGGCGTTGCTCGGCTCCAAGGCGATCATCGGCGCCACCTGCCACAGCCAGATCGAACTGGCCGAGCAGGCCGCGAAGGAAGGCGCCAGCTACGTCGCCTTCGGTCGCTTCTTCAATTCCACGACCAAACCCGGCGCACCTGCCGCCACCGTCGACATGCTGGCCCAAGCGCGCCAGCGTCTGCACCTGCCGATTTGTGTAATCGGCGGCGTCACCCTGGAAAACGCCGAACCCCTGGTGGCCCACGGTGCCGACCTGCTGGCGGTGGTGCACGGCCTGTTCGGTGCCGACAGCACCCAGGAAGTGACGCGCCGCGCCCGCGCCTTTAACGACCTTCTTAAATATTCAGTTTAGAGAGCCCGATCATGTCCCGTTCCGAAACCCTGTTTGCCAATGCCCAGAAGCACATCCCCGGCGGTGTGAACTCCCCCGTGCGTGCGTTCAAGAGCGTGGGCGGCACGCCGTTGTTCTTCAAGCATGCCGAAGGCGCCTACGTCACCGACGAAGATGACAAACGTTATGTCGATTACGTGGGTTCCTGGGGCCCGATGATTCTCGGCCATAGCCACCCCGACGTGCTGGATGCGGTGCGCAAGCAGCTGGAACACGGTTTGTCCTACGGCGCACCGACCGCCATGGAAACCGAGATGGCTGACTTGGTGTGCTCAATCGTGCCGTCGATGGAGATGGTGCGCATGGTCAGCTCCGGCACCGAAGCCACCATGAGCGCGATCCGCCTGGCCCGCGGCTTTACCGGCCGTGACAGCATCATCAAGTTCGAAGGCTGCTACCATGGCCACTCCGACAGCCTGCTGGTCAAAGCCGGTTCCGGCGCGCTGACCCAGGGCGTGCCAAGCTCGGCCGGCGTGCCGGCGGCGTTCGCCAGACACACCCTGACCCTGCCGTTCAACGACATCGGCGCGGTCGAGCAGATGCTCAGCGAAGTCGGCCAGGACGTGGCGTGCATCATCGTCGAGCCGGTGGCCGGCAACATGAACTGCGTACCGCCGGCACCGGGCTTCCTCGAAGGCCTGCGCGAACAATGCGACAAGCATGGCGTGGTGCTGATCTTCGACGAAGTGATGACCGGTTTCCGCGTGGCGCTCGGTGGCGCCCAGGCGCATTACGGCGTCACGCCGGACCTGAGCACCTTCGGCAAGATCATCGGCGGCGGCATGCCGGTAGGCTGCTTTGGCGGCAAGCGTGAAATCATGCAGCACATTGCGCCGCTGGGCCCGGTGTACCAGGCGGGCACGCTGTCCGGTAACCCCTTGGCAATGGCGGCGGGCCTGACCACCCTGCGCCTGATCAGCCGCCCAGGTTTCCACGCCGAGCTGACCGACTACACCACGCGCCTGCTCGACGGTTTGCAGGAACGCGCCGACGCGGCCGGTATCCCCTTTGTCACCACGCAAGCGGGTGGCATGTTCGGCCTGTATTTCAGCGGGGCCGACGATATCGTCACCTTTGACGACGTGATGGGCAGCGACGCCGACCTGTTCAAACGCTTCTTCCACCTGATGCTGGAGGGCGGCGTGTACCTGGCGCCGAGCGCCTTTGAAGCCGGCTTCACCTCGATCGCCCATGGCGATGCCGAGCTGAAACTGACCCTGGATGCGGCCGAACGCGCCTTTGCAGCCCTGAAATAAATAGCTGAGCGACCTGACGTCGCCCCGAGCGACGTCAGATTTGCTACTTTGCCTACAGATATGTCCTTATTTGTCCGAGAATTCACCTGCAATCCGGCAGATAACTTGCCTGAGCAGCAGAAAAACGAGTAAAGACTTTGTAAGCAGGGGCCTGCTTATTTCATAATGCGCGCTTATTGGATCCCTAGCGGTCCGCGCGCCCCGTCAGAGGTAAGTCGATTCCCATGAAACGCACCGGCCGCACCCTGGTACTGGGCTGCCTGTTGCTCCTTCAGCCGCTGCTGGCACATGCACAAGCAGGCGGCAACTCGTTGTTAATCCCAGCGATGGGTCGTTGCACCCTCAATACCCAGCCAGAGAGCCAGGCCGAAGCCCTGAGCGCGTGCCAGAAACAGGCCGATGGTGGGGATGCGCAGGCGCAATACGAGTTGGGCGAGTACTTCCACGACAGCAAAAACCCCGCCCGCGACCTCAACAAGGCCTTGAGTTACTTCGAGAAAGCCTCGTTGCAGGGCCACGCCCAGGCACAGTTCCAGCTCGGCACCATGTTCTTCAAAGGTGAAGGCGTACCGGCCAATAACGTTCAAGCGTATATCGTGCTGAAAATGGCCGCGGTCAATGGCGCCGAAGATGCGCTGGACACCGCCGACGAAGTCGCCGAGCACATGCAGCGCGATGAACTGGAAGTGGCCACCCAAGTGCTGGGGCAGATTTTCCGCAACTACCTTCAGGAATTGCAGAGTGCCGATGGGCGCTCGCCCTTTTCACCTCTGCCCTGACTTTAGATTGGGGGGCTGCTTCGCAGCCCGGCGCGGGACAAGCCCGCTCGCTACTGGGTTATGCCTTACTTCTCAGGCATCGGCATCGGAAACGGCATGACGTTGCTCATGCCCCGCGCCTCGCTGATCTTCGGCGTACCCAGGCGCTCGACTTCATCGATGCGCACAATCGAATGCATCGGCACAAAACTGCGCACAACGCCTTCGAACTGAGCCTTGAGTTTCTCTTCGCCCGGGTCGACGACCAACTGGGTGCGCTCGCCAAAGACGAACTCTTCTACCTCCAGGAAGCCCCACAGATCACTTTGATAGATCTGCTTGGCGTACATTTCGAACACCTGGCCCTGGTTGAGGAAAATCACCTTGTAGATTGGAGCTTCACGTTTGGTCATGGCGGGCGAGCAACACATCGCGGATATAAAAGAGGGCGCGAACTATAGCATGGCACCCGATGCACAACGCTAGGAACCAATGGGCATGCCCTCTATAATGCGCGGTTCTTTACCACCAGTTGACGATCCCCATGGCCAAGAAGCTTTACATCGAAACCCACGGTTGCCAAATGAACGAGTACGACAGCTCGCGCATGGTCGACCTGCTGGGCGAACACCAGGCCCTGGAAGTCACCGCCCGCGCCGAAGATGCCGACGTGATCCTGCTCAATACCTGCTCGATCCGCGAACGGGCCCAGGACCGCGTGTACTCGCAGCTGGGCCGCTGGCGTGAATTGAAACTGGCCAACCCGGACATGGTGATCGCTGTCGGCGGTTGCGTGGCCAGCCAGGAAGGCGCCGCGATCCGTGATCGCGCACCTTATGTCGACGTGGTCTTCGGCCCGCAAACCCTGCACCGCCTGCCGGAAATGATCGACGCCGCCCGCGCTACCAAGCTGCCGCAGGTCGACGTCTCCTTCCCCGAAATCGAAAAATTCGACCATTTGCCCGAGCCGCGCATCGACGGGCCAAGCGCTTATGTGTCGGTGATGGAAGGTTGCAGCAAGTACTGCACATTCTGCGTGGTGCCCTACACCCGTGGCGAAGAAGTCAGCCGGCCGTTCGACGACGTGCTGTCGGAAATCATCCACCTGGCCGAAAACGGCGTGCGTGAAGTGACCCTGCTCGGCCAGAACGTCAACGGCTACCGCGGCCAGACCCACGACGGGCGCCTGGCCGACCTCGCGGAGCTGATCCGCGTGGTCGCGGCGGTGGACGGTATCGAGCGCATTCGCTACACCACGTCCCACCCGCTGGAGTTCTCCGACAGCCTGATCCAGGCCCACGCCGAGGTGCCGGAACTGGTCAAGCACCTGCACTTGCCGGTGCAATCGGGTTCGGACCGCATTCTGTCGGCGATGAAGCGCAACCACACGGCCCTGGAATACAAATCCAAACTGCGCAAATTGCGCGCGGCGGTGCCGGGCATCTGCATCAGCTCGGACTTTATCGTCGGCTTCCCCGGAGAAACCGAGAAAGATTTCCAGCAGACCATGAAGCTGATCGAAGACGTCGGTTTCGACTTCTCCTACTCGTTCGTCTACAGCCAGCGCCCGGGCACGCCGGCTGCGGATTTGCTCGACGAAACGCCAGAAGCGTTGAAAAAGGAACGGTTGAATGCGCTGCAGCATCGCCTGAATCAGCAAGGCTTCGAGATCAGTCGACAAATGGTCGGTTCGGTCCAGCGCATCCTGGTCACCGACTATTCGAAGAAAGACCCCGGCGAATTGCAGGGCCGTACCGAGAACAACCGGATCGTCAACTTCCGTTGCGACAACCCGACCTTGATCGGCCAGTTTGCCGATGTGCATATCGATGCGGCGCAACCGCACTCGTTGCGCGGGTCGTTGATTCAGTAATATCAGATCACCACAGTTCAAAAATGTGGGAGGGGGCTTGCCCCCGATAGCGGTGTGTCAGTATCAAATGTACTGGCTGAC
>NZ_JAFHKI010000163.1 GCF_016937615.1 Pseudomonas lactucae
CTCCCTCGCCACAAGAAACACTACGTAACATGAAGATTGTCGGCCCGCCCTTGTTTTAGACAAGTGCGGACCTACATCTGTAACTAGTCCTACAGCCCCTTCGGATTAGGTCTTACGCAAAAGCCCGAAACATTATGTCGCTAGCCACTGTCATTACACCTGTGCAACATGGCGCGCGTGCAATCCACAAATGGGAATTCCCTTTATGAAACGTTTTCTTAGCATCGCCATGGCGTTGTGCATCGGCCTGACGATGAGCCTCGACGCCAACGCCAAACGCTTCGGTGGCGGCAAAAGCTCGGGCGCGGCGCCGACTCACCAGACCAGCCAAATGGCTCCAACCGCCGGTGCGGGCGGTGCTGCGGCTACCGCGGGCGCAGCCGGTGCCACTGGCGCCGCCGCCAAGGCCGGCGGTGCTTCGCGCTGGTTGGGCCCTCTGGCCGGTATCGCAGCCGGTGGCCTGCTCGCGTCCATGTTCATGGGCGGCGGCTTCCAGGGCATGCAGATCTTCGACATCCTGATCATGGCCGTCATCGCCTTCCTGGTCTTCCGTTTCATCGCCGCCCGTCGTCGCAAGCAGCAGGAGCACCTGGCTCCAGCCGGCGCGCCGATGCAGCGTGAAGCGTTCGAGCAAAAACCTGCCATGGGTTCGATCTTCGGTGGTTCAGCAGCACCCGCTGCAGCCCGTCCGGTGATCAACGCACCGGCCTGGTTCAACGAAGAGCGCTTCGTCGAAGCGGCCCGCAGCCACTTCCAGTCCCTGCAACAGCACTGGGACGCCAACGAAATGGACAAGATCTCCGAGTTCGTGACCCCACAACTGCTGGAGTTCCTCAAGCGCGAACGCGCCGACCTGGGCGACGGCTTCCAGTCGACCTACATCGACGACCTGCGCGTACAGTTGGACGGTGTGGACGATCGCGCCGACAAGACCATCGCCACCCTGACCTTCAGCGGTGTGTCGAAGACCTCGCGTTTCGATCAGGGCGAAGCGTTCAGCGAAAGCTGGAACATGGAACGCGCCCAAGGCGACGACCAGCCGTGGCTGGTCGCCGGTATCCGCCAGAACGGCTGATCCCCTTACACGTGTGCAAGCTGTAACAAAACCCCGGACTTGTTCCGGGGTTTTCTATTTCACGGTTGCACTTATAGCGAGCTACTGTATAAAACGCCCCTATTAACCGCGCCATCTAGCAAGAGGATCCCGGCCGTGGAAGAAATCATCGAACAACTGCGTGAAGCCAACGAACCGGTCCCGGTTCCCTTGGAGCTACCTGACGAAGATCAACTGGTCGAAATCGAAGAACAGCTGTTCATCGATATCCCGTTTGTCTTCCGCGAATTCCTGCTGACCGTCAGCGACGTGGTCTACGGCAGCCTGGAGCCGGTCACCGTTACCGACCCACAATCCCACACCTACCTGCCAGACGTGGCCGCCAATGCCTGGGATGCCGGCGTTGATCGCAGCATGATCCCGATCTGCCAGGACGGCGACGACTACTACTGCGTCGAGGAAGACGGCACTGTGGTGCTGTGGTCCGCCGAAGAAGAACTCGTCCAGGAAGAAACCTGGGAATCGGTGTGGCACTGGGCGCGGGACGTCTGGCTGGAAAGCTGATAACTGCCCCACTAACCAATAGGCTTGCTGTGGTGAGTGGGCTTGCCCCGCGCCGGGCCGCGTAGCGGTCCCCATCAGCTCCCATTAGTGCTCCGGCGTATCCTTGTGGTTATCCAGCGTCTCCAGCAACGCGACCTGCATCCGCGTATGCACGCGGATGAACCAGCGCCAGAGCACGGCCGCCACCGCCGCCGCGACCACGGCAATCAGCACCAGCAACTTGTTGGTCGGCAGAATACTGGCCGACAAGGCTGCCAATAGCAGGAAGATCACCAGCAGCGACAAAATGGGGATCAGCTCTGCAATTACCCGGCGCACGCGCTGGGTATGCCGCCCGGCCATTTCCGGTTTCACGCTCATCTGCGCCAGCAACATCGACAGCGCCTTGAGCTTGCGGTACGCCGCGATCAAGAACGGCAGCGACAACAGCAAAGCCCCACCCCAGATCAATGCCTTCTGCCAGCTTGGATCGCTGATCCAGCCCTGCAGATAGCCGCCGATACGCGTTGCGAAAAAGCTGCCGGTGAAGAAGATCGCAATCACCAGCGCCAAGTTGACCCCCACCTGCAGGATAATTTTGCGGATCATCGACGCCAGCATCGCGCCCTCGCCTTGCGGCTGAATGCTGCGCAGCCACTCACCATACATACCGAATACCCGGCTCATGCGCTGGGGCATCACGGCGGCAAGCTTCAATGACAACGGATCGGCACCGCGAATCAGGTAAGGCGTGAGCAGCGTGGTAATCGCCGACACCGCGACCGCCACCGGATAAAGAAAATCGCTGGTGACCTGCAAGGTCATCCCCAACGCGGCGATGATGAAGGAGAACTCGCCAATCTGTGACAGCCCCATGCCCACACGCAGTGAGGTCCGACCATCATTGCCAGCGATAAACGCCCCCAGGCCGCAGGACAGCATCTTGCCCAGCACTACGGCCACGGTGATGACCGCAATTGGCCAGGCGTATTGCAGCAGGATCTGTGGATCGATCATCAAACCGATCGCCACGAAGAAGATGGCACTGAACATGTCGCGAACCGGCTCGATCAGGCGCTCGATCTTAATCAACTGTCGGGACTCGGCCATGATCGCGCCGATCAGGAACGCCCCCAGCACCATGCTGTATTCGAGCTTGACCACCAGCAGGCAAAAACCGAAGCACAGGCCCAGTACCGTGATCAGCAGCATCTCATTGCTGTCGAACTTGGCCACGTAGGCCAGCAAACGCGGCACCAGCAAAATCCCGATGACCAGGGCGACGATCATGAACAGCGACAGCTTGCCGACGGTGGAGAACACTTCGCCGGAACTCACCGTACCGCTGACGGCGATGCTCGACAGCAAGGCGATGATGCCGATGCCCAGGATGTCCTCGACGATCAGCACACCGAAGATCAGTTGGGCGAAGCGCTGGTCCTTCATCTTCAGATCATTGAGCGCCTTGACGATGATGGTGGTCGAGGAAATCGCCAGGATTGCACCGAGGAACAGCGAGTCCATGGTGTTCCAGTCGAACCACTGGCCGATCTCGTAGCCGATCCAGATCATCAGGATAATTTCCAGGAAGGCCGCGATAAACGCAGTGGCGCCGACCTTGAACAGCTTGCGCAGGCTGAATTCCAGGCCCAGGCAGAACATCAGGAAGATCACCCCGAGCTCGGCGAGGGTCTTGATGGTGTCTTCGTCGTGAATCAGGCCGAACGGCGGGGTGTGTGGACCGATGATGAAGCCGGCGACGATGTACCCAAGCACCACCGGCTGCTTTAGACGGTGAAACAGGACGGTGACTACCCCGGCTACCAGCATGATCACGGCCAAGTCCTGGATAAAGCTGATGGCGTGCATGGCGAGGGGCTCCTTATGGGTACTGACGCTTTTGCCACGTCCACCTGCGAACATAAAAAATCGCAAAGAGCGGAAGGAAAAGTCTGCCTTGATCGTAAGAAATACCCTGAGATGGGCTTTTGAAGGTTAACACCGCGACTTCCGCCGGAAAGCCGGTGCAATATATGGAAACAGATCGGTCCAGGCGTGACGGCAAGCCGCCCACCGGCGTCCCGTAAGGGATGGCGCTGCAAAGATTCCAGCACCCGCAGAGGTGCGCCCCAACCAATGCCTACAACCCGTGAGTGTGCTATGGAACCCGGAAACGCCCAGCTGTCGATGACAGTACTGATGACCCCTGATATGGCCAACTTCTCAGGCAATGTCCACGGCGGCACCCTGCTCAAGTACCTCGACGAAGTGGCTTACGCCTGCGCGAGCCGTTATGCAGGCCGCTATGTGGTGACGTTGTCGGTGGACCAGGTGATTTTCCGCGAGCCGATCCATGTGGGCGAGCTGGTGACGTTCCTGGCGTCGGTCAACTACACCGGCAATACCTCGATGGAAGTGGGTATCAAGGTCGTGACCGAGAACATTCGCGAGCGCTCGGTACGCCATACCAACAGCTGCTTTTTCACCATGGTGGCCGTGGACGACCAGCGCAAACCGGCCGCCGTACCGCCGCTGCAGCCGCACAACAGCGAAGACAAACGCCGGTTCGTGCAGGCCCAGCAACGCCGGCAGATTCGCCAGGAGCTGGAGAAGCGCTACCAGGAAATCAAGGCGGACGCGCTGTAGGCCCCAACTTGCAAAGAAGATCAAATGTGGGAGGGGGCTTGCTCCCTCCCACATTGGGTTTTGTGTACTTACAGTCCGATCGGTGTTGCTTCAAACCGCACACGCGGATGAGCAATACGATCCTGCGCCCGCACCAGTTCCAGTTCATAACTGGCACACGCCTGGGTTTCCAGCAGCACTTCATGTACCGCCGCCGCAGTGAACTCAAACGCCGCCAGCAGGCTATCGCCCAACAACACCCGTGCCAGAAACAAACCCGAAGTCAGGTCGCCCACGCCTACCGGCTGGCGCGGAAATGCCAGCAAGGGCCGGCGCAGGTGCCAACTGCCATCGGCCGTCACCAGCAGCATCTCGAAACCATCCGCCAGCTTGCCCGGGTAATCCAGGTGCTTGACCAATACCGCCTTGGGCCCGCGCGCCAGCAACGCCTTGGCCATGGCCAGGCAATCGAACAGCGACTGCGGCTTGCGCCCGGCAAAACTGTCCAGCTCCAGCTGGTTGGGGCACAGGAAATCAGCCATGGCGGCGGCTTCGTCGAGCAGGAAATCGCTGACGTCCTGGGGCACGATGCAACCTTTTTCCGGATGGCCCATCACCGGGTCACACAGGTACAGGGCCTTGGGGTTGATGGCTTTGATCCGCGCCACACCGGTAAGAATCGCCCGGCCCTGGTCCGCGCTGCCCAGGTAGCCGGAAAGGATCGCATCGCAGTTACCCAGCTCGCCAATGGCAGCGATGCCTTCCACCAGCGCAGGAATTTGCTGCGATGCCAACACTTCGCCCGCCCACTGTCCATACTGGGTGTGGTTGGAGAACTGCACCGTGTTCAGCGGCCACACATTTACCCCGACCCGCTGCATGGGGAACACGGCGGCGCTGTTTCCGGCGTGGCCGAAGACCACATGAGACTGGATCGCAAGCAGATGAGGTGTGCGTTTCATGCAGGGGATTTCCGTAAAGCCGTTGAAATTCTGGCCGCGCAGTATGCGACTAAACGCAGCCTGTACGACAGACCGGCGACGCAGTTAAGCTGCGCTCACTTTGTTGGAGTTTTTCACATGCTGACCCTGGGAAACATGTTCGTGTTGATGCTGCTGGCGACGGGCGCTGCCTGGGTATGGCACAACCACGGCTTGCGCGAGCGGGCGCTGGAGAGGGTCAAGCAGCATTGCGCCAAGCTCGATATCGAGTTGCTCGACGGTGCGGTGGCCTTGAAGCGCATAGGCTTTGTGAAGGATGCCAGCGGGCGGCGACGTTTGGCGCGTGTCTACAATTTCGAGTTCACGGTGACGGGCGAGGCTCGCCACAGCGGGACCATCACCCAATTCGGCGCCCACAGCGCGCAGATCGAACTGGCGCCCTACCCGTTCGAAGCCAAGGAACCGCTGCCCAGCGCGGACGTGATCGAGCTGAGCCAGTGGCGTCAGGACCACGCGACCAAGAAGCGTCAGTAACGGCAGGCCGCCAGTGCGGCCTGTAACGCGGCCAGGTCCTGTGGTGCGCTGAAAATCAATTCGATACGCGAATCTCGCCGCCACTCGCTGGGTTGCCAGACGAGCGGGTTGTTATCCACAGAATTAGCGCTGAGCCATGCGTCACGGCTGTGGATAACCAGTTTGGCGCGGCGCCAATCAAGGCGTGTCAGCCACAAAACCAGGCGTTGCGGGTCAAATGGCTGGCTCGGGTGCCAGCGCCAGCCCACACTCCAGCCGCCCTCCTGGGCCTGACTCAAGCAAATCGGCACGGCGGGATCACTCCAGATCGCCGGCATTTGCGCCAATCCCTTGGGCACAGCGAAGTTATCCACAGCGGCGTCCGCTTTAGCATTAAGCCCAGGCAAGTGTGCCAACGGCAGCTGCGCCTGACGGGTCCAATAACGTGGACAATCGGGTAGTTGCCGTTCGATTGCCTGACGTTGCGCGGCGTTGAGCGCCTCGTCCTTGTTCAATACCAGCAACCCGGCACTGGCCAGCGCTTGCTGCTGAGCCTGCGGCAAGGGTTTGCCTGCCGCCAGGGCCTGTGCATCGAGTACCAGCACGCAGGGCTGAACGGCCAGCACGGTCTGCCACGGCGCTTCACGCAATTGCTTGAGCAACTGCGCAGGGTGGCCCAGGCCCGAGGGTTCGATAAACAGCCGATCCGGCTTGGCCTTACGCAGCAGACGACCCAGGCCTACCTGGAACGGTGCACCGTTCACACAGCACAGGCAGCCACCGGCCACTTCCCCAATAGCAATGCCGTCGTCATCCAGGCTCAGCAACGCGGCGTCCAGGCCTATCTGGCCGAACTCGTTGATCAACACCGCCCAGCGCTCGTTGACCGGGCGTTGGGCGAGCAGGTGCTTGATCAGGCTGGTCTTGCCGGCGCCCAAAGGTCCGGCAATCACGTGAGTGGGAATGTTCTGCAGCATCAGGGGCATCGTTCGGGCCGTGTAGAGCGTTTGATCCTACGCGGTTATGCGAGCCAATCCAGCGTCAGAATCAATCGGCGCTCATCGGCTTTCAGGGCAGGTGAGCGGTGAATCAGGCCATGAGCTTCGTTGCCATGCCATTTGGTGCCCTTGAGCAACGCCACTTCGCCACACTGGATCTGCTCAATCCGCTCAAGGGGTTCGGCGTCCGGTTGGCTCAGTTTGCGTCGGTCCATAACGCCCTCACGCAACCATTGGCTACCGACGCCGGCATAGGTGGTGATCAACCGAACCGGCACATGATCGACGTGAAAACGCGGGCACATGGCTTTGTCCAGCAAGCGCAGGCGCACGCCGATGCGCTTGGCGCCGAGCAGGCAGGCAAACGCGCTGACCAACCATGCCACATCGGCGATAAACCCTTCGTAGCCTTCAAGATCGCGGCAACTGGACGCCAAATCGCGCAAGTTAGGTTCGGCGTCTTCGCTGTTGAGCTCAATGACCATCGAGTCGGCCAGCGGCTCGTCAAGCGCCACCAGCAAGGCGCCGAATTCCGCGATGTGCAGCGGCAATTGGCGCTGCCACAGCGCCAGGTTGACGCCGTCTTCGAGGATCTCGGACAGCGCCAGCGGGGTGTCGCCACGGGTCTGGCGAATCACAGGACGCAAGGGGGTAAGGGGTGCCAGCATCAGGCTGCCTCTTCATACCAGGGGCCAAACGGATCAGCCAACAGGCGCCAACCTTCAACACCCAGGTCCATTTCTTCATCAGTGAGCAGGCAGGCGTCCAACTCGGCACGCATTTGCGCAAAGTCGATGTGCTGCCCGATAAACACCAGTTCCTGGCGGCAGTCGCCGGTGCTCAGCTGCCAATTGCCCATGATCGCCGCGACGCTTTCTTCGTCTTGCGGCCATTGGCTTTTCGGCACGAAGCGCCACCAGCGTCCGGCAAAACCGTGGCGCATCAGGCCACCGGCCTGGGACCAACTGCCCGCATCCTGGTGCTTGCTGGCCAACCAGAAAAACCCCTTGGAGCGCAGCAATTTGCCGTTGACCCAAGGGCGGTCGATAAAATCAAAAAAACGTTGCGGGTGGAACGGGCGACGGGCGCGATAGGCGGTGGAGGCGATACCGTATTCCTCGGTCTCCGGCACGTGTTCACCACGCAGCTCCTGCAACCAACCCGGCGCTTGCGCGGCGCGTTCGAAGTCGAAGCGGCCGGTGTTGAGGATCTTGTCCAACGGCACTTCACCCATGACCATCGGGATGATTTGCGCCTGGGCGTTGAGGCGTTCGAGGATCGCCATCAACTCTTCGCGCTCATGGCTGCCGATCAGGTCGATCTTGCTGATCAGGATGACGTCGGCGAATTCGATCTGTTCGATCAGCAGGTCAGTAATGGAGCGCTCATCCTCTTCACCGAGGGTTTCGCCCCGTGAGGCCAGGCTTTCGGCGGCTTGGTAGTCGAGCAGGAAATTCATGCCGTCGACCACGGTGACCATGGTGTCCAGCCGCGCGATATCGGCCAGGCTTTGCTCGTTTTCATCGCGGAAGGTGAAGGTTTCGGCCACCGGCAAAGGTTCGGAGATACCGGTGGATTCGATCAGCAGGTAATTGAACCGACCTTCCCTGGCGAGTTTTCCGACCTCTTCGAGCAGGTCCTCACGCAAGGTACAGCAGATGCAGCCGTTGCTCATTTCCACCAGTTTTTCTTCGGCGCGATTGAGCGTGACGTCGCGCTGCACCTCACTGCCGTCGATATTGATTTCACTCATGTCGTTGACGATCACCGCCACCCGCAGGTTTTCGCGGTTGCGCAGAACATAGTTGAGCAGCGTGCTTTTACCGGCGCCAAGAAAGCCGGACAACACGGTAACGGGGAGACGATTGGGCATCAGGTGGTTCTCATCAGGGGTGGCCGATCATGGCAAGCGGTTCACGGGTCAGGCTGCTTATTAATGTTATAGTATAACAACACAAATAAGCCAATCCCCTTGCTCCTTACGACGAAGGGCGCAATGCTTGAACCCTTCCCCGCCCCGAGGAACCTTATGAAATACCTGGTGTGCGCCCTCTTAATCACAGCGGCGGGATCTGCTTGCGCCCAAGCACCAAGCCTGCTGGCCAACTGCACGCGCAGCGCCAATCTGTTGGCCTGTAAGGATCCGCTGGGCAATGCCTACAGCGTGGCGACCGCAGGCAACACCACGTACTTGCGCGGTTTCGAGGTCGTCGGCAAACGTTACTGGGCACAAACCAATAGCCGCTATGGGCAGCTGACGTTCTTTACCGGGTTGGCTTCGGACGGTGAGGCGTGGGTCGGCTATACGCGGCGCGTGGGCTGGACCACCATCAACCGGTTTTCCAGCTCGGGCGGTGCCAGCGCCAGGTTCACCTGCAGCCGTATCACCGGCTGTTAAGCCTGGACGTCCTTCTGCTCCTGGACCCAGGCCATGTAGCTGTTCATCGGCGGGTTCTTCTGGAAGTAGTTTTTCAACCCTTCGAACAGGCCATCCGCGACCGCTTGTTGATGGCGTGCCGTTACCAGGCGCTGGGCATCGCGGGTATTGGAGATAAAGCCGGTCTCCACCAGGATCGACGGCACATCCGGTGACTTGAGCACGGCGAACCCGGCCTGCTCCACACGCTTTTGATGCAGGCTGGTGATGCCTTGCAGGCTACCCAGCACCGAGCTGCCCAGTTGCAGGCTGGAGGCGATGGTGGCGTTCATCGACATGTCCAGAATCACCCCGGCCAGCATCGGGTCCTTGTCTTTGAGGTGGAGCAGCGTGGTAGCGCCGAGCAGGTCCGCGCCGTTTTCGCGCTGGGCCATAAAGCGTGCCGTGGCCGACGTGGCGCCGCCCTCGGACAACGCATACACCGAGGCGCCCGAGGCCGTGAGCCGTGGCGCCGCGTCGGCATGCACCGAGATGAACATATCGGCCTTGTGCTGGCGGGCGATGTCCACACGCTTGCGCAGCGGCACGAAGAAGTCGTCGTTGCGCACCAGCTTCACGTCAAACCCCTTCTCGCGCTTCAAGCGTTTGGCCAGCAACTGGGCGATCGACAACACCACGTCTTTTTCGCGCTGGCCCTTGGAGCCGATCGCGCCCGGGTCTTTGCCGCCGTGGCCGGGGTCGACCACCACGATGATGTCGCGCTTGGGATGGGCCTTGTCCACCAATGGACTGGGCTCATGCGCAATCTGACGAGGCGCCTGGGTAGCGCTGGTGAGATCGAGTACCAGGCGATGCCCCTGCCCGTCCTGGGGCGGCAGTACAAAACTGTTGAGCTGCATCGGCGCGGCCAGGTCGAGCACGATACGCGTGTCGTTCGTACCAAAATGCCCCGAGCGAATCGAGGTGATGCCGCTGTTCTTCAACTCCAGCTGAGAAAAGTCACCGCTAAGCCCCGCGCCGCTCAGATCAATGATCAGGCGTTCCGGCGCCGTCAGGGAAAAGGTCTTGTATTGCACCGGGCCACTTAGATCGAAGACCAGCCGCAGCTTGTTGTCCGAGCGCC
This sequence comes from Pseudomonas lactucae, assembly GCF_016937615.1. Lineage (GTDB taxonomy): Bacteria > Pseudomonadota > Gammaproteobacteria > Pseudomonadales > Pseudomonadaceae > Aquipseudomonas > Aquipseudomonas lactucae. The sequence goes on from NZ_JAFHKI010000163.1 coordinate 10,175, forward strand.
ATAGGCGTGCATTGCGGATCTGCGTGGCATTCGCCGCGAACGGCAAGGTGAAGAGCGGGCTGACCAGGAGCAGGTTAAGGAGCTGACGTCTGTGCATGACAAATACCGCAAATAAAAGGAGCGTCCGTACTCGACATGACTGAAAAAAGACCGGTGCAGAAAATTCATCGTCGTCTCTATTGTTATACTATAACATGTCTAATTATTTCCAACGATGGACCTGCTTATGAATGCGCTGACTCTGCCGGATATCGCCGCGCAGGCTTCACGCCAAGCCTTGCCACTCGATTGGGTGGGCATGTGCGGCATCGCCCTACCGATACTGATCGACGGTCAGCGTCTAACCGCCACCGCGGATGCCGGCGTCAGCCTGGACGATGGCACCGCCCGTGGCATTCATATGTCACGTCTGTACCTGGCGCTGGAGATGTTCGACGAGCAACCCCTCACGCCTGCACTTCTGCGCAATGTACTGCAGCGTTTTCTTGAGAGTCATGAAGATTTATCTAAGAACGCCTACCTGCGTCTTCATACAAATCTGCTGCTCAAGCGCCCAGCGCTGGTCAGCCCTTTGGCCGGTTGGAAGCGCTATCCGATCAGCATCGAAGCGCGTCTGGAAAACCAGATGTTCCACGTGGAACAAAAAATTGACGTGACTTATTCATCCACTTGCCCCTGCTCCGCCGCCCTTGCCAGGCAGTTGATCCAACAGCAATTTCTCGACGATTTCGCCAACACGCCGTTGCACCATGAAGATGTACTCACCTGGCTCGGCAGCGCCAACGGTATCGTCGCCACGCCGCACAGCCAGCGCAGCAGCGCGCAACTGCATGTGCACCTGCAAGGCGATCATCTGGCACTGACTGAACTGATCGACGCCGCCGAAGCCGCACTCGGCACCGCTGTACAAACCGCTGTAAAGCGCGCGGACGAACAAGCCTTCGCCCTGGCCAATGGGCAGAACCTGATGTTCTGCGAAGACGCCGCCCGCCGTCTGAACCTCGCCTTGAAGCGCTCGGATGCCGTCAAAGCCTTCCATCTCAAAGTGATCCACGCCGAAAGCCTGCACGCGCACGATGCTGTGGCTGAAAGCCGCTGGACGAGAAACCCTGCATGATCACCTGCACCGCTTTGCGCTGGGGCGCCCCCGGCCAACCGCTTACACCCGCTGTGGACTTCACTCTGAAAAGAGGCAGCCTCACCGGGGTGATAGGTCCCAACGGCTGCGGCAAAAGCAGCCTGCTCAAAGTCATCGCCGGGCTGCAAAAGCCGCTGGCGGGGAAAGTCAGCGTGGAGGTTCCACGCCGCGGTGGCCTGGCGTTCCTGCCACAGCAGCAGCACCTCGACCGTCAATTCCCCATCAATCTGCAAGAACTGGTGGCCGCTGGTTTCTGGGGCACCCAACTCACCCCACAGCAACGCAGCCAACGCCTGCACGCAGTGCTGGAAGACTGGTGCCTCAGCGGTCTGGAGCAAAGGCCCTTGATGGCCTTGTCCGGCGGGCAACTGCAACGCGCCCTGCTCGCCCGCATGAGCCTGGCCGATTCGCCGGTGTTGCTGCTCGACGAGCCCCACGCCGCCCTCGATGAAGACGGCCAGGCGCTGTGCTGGAAACATATCCATGCCTGGCACGCCGAAGGCCGCACAGTGGTGGTGGTTTGCCACGATTTGGCTTCAGTCCGCCAGCATACCCAGCAGGTCGTGCAGATCAAAAGCAGCGGCTGCCTCGTCGGCCCCAGCAAAGAGCTGATCCGCCCACAGCCCCAGATGCAGGTGGCCTGATGCACTTCGCTGCCCACCTGTGGATGCCCTTTGCCGATTTCGTATTCATGCGCCGCGCCCTGCTTGGCGGGCTGGTGCTGGCGTGCAGCACTGCACCGCTGGGCGTATTCCTGATCCTGCGCCGCATGAGCCTGATCGGCGACGCGGTGGCCCACGGTATCCTGCCCGGCGCCGCCCTGGGCTTCTGGTTCGCCGGCCTCAGTCTGTCCGCGCTGACCATCGGCGCCTCGGCGCCGGCCTGGGCATGGCCGGTTTGTCGGCCTGGATCACCCGCCGCACCGGCCTGCGTGAAGACGCCAGCCTCGCGGCCATCTACCCCATCTCCCTCGCCGCCGGCGTGCTGATCCTCGGCATCGCCGGCAAACGCCTGGATCTCCTGCACCTGCTGTTCGGCTCGGCCCTGGCGGTGGACGAAACCACCCTCACCGGCATGCTCTGGGTCTCCGGGTTCAGCCTGATCGCCATGGGGCTGATCTACAAACCGTTGCTGCTGGACACCCTCGACCCGCTGTTCCTGCAAACCGTCAGCCGCCTGGGCCCGCTGGCCCACGGGCTGTTTCTGACGCTAGTGGTGCTGAATCTGGTGATCGGTTTCCAGGCCATCGGCGCCTTGATGGTGGTGGGTTTGATGATGTTGCCGGCCATCGCTTCACGTTTCTGGAGCCGGCGCCTGCCGGTTCTGATCGCGGTATCGGCGGTGCTGGGATGCCTGTCGGTGTGGCTTGGTCTGTTGCTGTCGTTTTACTACTCGTTGCCCAGCGGCCCGGCGATTGTGCTGGTGGCGGGTGCCGGGTATTTGCTGTCCGTGGTCTTCGGTCCGGTGCACGGTTTGCTGCGCCGCCCGCCTTTGCTGTCATCCCAATGAGGTGTTTCCCGATGCGCGCTCTACTCGTGCTGTTCAGTCTGCTGCTGCCGCTGTCGATGGCCCAGGCCGCCGACAAACTCCAAGTGGTCACCAGCTTCAGTATTCTCGATGACATCACCCATCAGATTGGTGGCGATCACATCCAGATCAGCAACATGGTCGGCCCCGACGCCGACGCCCATACCTACGAGCCGACGCCGGACGACGCCAAGGCGCTGCTCAAGGCCAAGCTGATCATCAAGAACGGCCTGGGCTTTGAACCCTGGCTGGACCGCCTGGTGACCAGCACCGAAACCAAGGCCACGGTGGTCACCGCCAGTAAAGGCGTGGTCTCCCACACCATGGACGAAGACGGTGAAACCATTCCCGATCCGCACGCCTGGCATAACCTGGCCAACGCCGAAATTTATGTGAACAACATCACCAAGGCACTGATCGCCGCCGACCCGGCCAATACCGCCGACTACCAGCGCAACAGCCAAACCTACCTGAAAGAAATCTACCGCCTGCTGGCCGAGGCCAAAGCCAAGTTCGGCGCCCTGCCACCGGGCAACCGTCGCATCGTCACCTCCCATGACGCCTTCGGCTACCTGGGCCAGGCCTATGGCATTCAGTTCCTGGCGCCGCAGGGCTTGTCCACCGAGCGTGAACCGTCGGCCGCCGAAGTGGCGGCGCTGATCACCCAGATCCGCAAGGAAAAGGTCAAGGCGGTTTTCATGGAGAACATCAAGGATTCACGCCTGCTCAAACAGATCGCCGATGAAAGCGGCGCGCAGATCGGCGGCACGCTGTACTCCGATGCCCTCGCCGCAGAAGGCCCGGCCAGCACCTTTACCGGTCTGTTCGAATACAACCTCAACACCCTGTGCGCTGCGTTGGGCAAGCCATGATCCGCAAGAACCCTTCCGGCGATCTGCCGGTGATTGCCGAATCGGCCTACGTCGACAAGACCGCCATCATCTGCGGCAAGGTGATCATCGGCGAGAACGTGTTCGTCGGCCCCTACGCCGTGATCCGCGCCGATGAAGTCGACGCCAGTGGCGCCATGGACCCGATCACCATTGGGGCCAACTCCAATATCCAGGACGGGGTGGTCATCCACTCCAAGTCCGGCGCGGCAGTGACCATCGGCGAATTCACCTCGATCGCCCACCGCTCTATTGTCCATGGGCCGTGCAGCGTCGGTGACCGCGTATTTATCGGCTTCAACAGCGTGCTGTTCAACTGCGTCGTGGGTGACGGTTGCGTGGTACGCCACAACTCGGTGGTCGATGGCCGGGATTTGCCGGATGCGTTCTATGTGCCGTCCACCACCCGTATCGGGCCCAACACTGACCTGTCGCAGTTCCCGCCGGTGAGCGTCAGCGCCTCGGAGTTTTCCGAAGACGTGGCGCGCACCAACGTTGACCTGGTGCGCGGTTACAAAGCCCTGCAAAACGAGTTCTGAACCATGAGCCGCCTGCTGATCCGCAACGCTCGCCTGGTGAATGAAGGCCGGATATTCGACGCCGACGTACTGGTCGCCAACGGCCGCATCGAGAAAATCGCCGGCAGCATCGAGGGCTGTAAAGCCCCCTTGTCCATCGATGCAGCAGGCCAATGGCTGCTGCCCGGGATGATCGATGACCAGGTGCATTTTCGTGACCCTGGCGCGCCGGACAAGGGCAGCGTCTACAGTGAATCCCGGGCGGCCGTGGCCGGCGGTATCACCAGCTTCATGGACATGCCCAACACCCAACCGGCGACGCTTGACCTGCAAGCCCTGGCCGACAAAAAGCACCGTGCGGCGCTGCATTCGGTGGCCAACTACGGCTTTCACTTCGGTGTGAGCAACGACAACCTCGACACGGTTGCCGCCCTCGATCCGCGTGAGGTAGCCGGGGTCAAGGTATTCATGGGTGCTTCCACCGGCAATATGCTGGTGGACGATCCGCGAATCCTTGAGCGGCTGTTCGCAGAAGTGCCGACCCTTTTGCTGGCCCACTGCGAACACACACCCAGTATCCAGGCCAACGAGCGGCGCCTGCGCGAGCGTTTCGGCAATCACATTCCCGCCGTCGCGCACCCGCTGATCCGCGATGCCGAGGCGTGCTATCGCTCCTCGTCCCACGCGGTTGAATTGGCGACACGTCACGGCACCCGCCTGCATGTGTTGCACCTGACCAGCGCCCGCGAGCTGGCGCTGTTTGAAGACAAGCCCCTGGCGCAAAAACGCATCACCGCCGAAGTCTGCCTGCACCACCTGCTGTTCGATGACCGCGACTATGCACGGCTGGGCCACCAGATCAAATGCAACCCGGCGATCAAGACACGCGCCGACCGCGACGCGCTGCGCCTGGCTTTATTGAGTGATCGTCTGGATGTGATTGGCACAGACCATGCGCCACATACCTGGGCGCAAAAGCAGTTGGAGTATCGTGAAGCACCGTCGGGGCTGCCACTGGTGCAACATGCGCTGCCGGCGCTATTGGAGTTGGTGGCGGACGGCGTTCTACCGCTGACCACACTGGTCGCTAAAACCAGTCACCGGGTTGCCGACCTGTTCAGCATCCCCGACCGTGGCTACCTGCGCGAGGGCTACTGGGCCGACCTTGTTCTGATCAAACCCGAACCAGAAGGCAAGCCGGTCCGCGAAGAACCGATCCTGGCCCGCTGCGGCTGGACCCCGTTCGCCGAACGCCGTTTTCGCCACAGCGTCAGCACTACCTTGGTGTCCGGCCACCTGGCGTGGCACAGCGGCCAGGTGGTCAACAGTTGTCAGGGCTTACCGTTGCTTTTTGAACGTTAGGCGCGCGGCTTGACCGTCCCGCAATTGTTGCCAAGCCACTGGGCGTGGGTATCCAGGCTGCCCTTTTGCTGAATACCGGTGGCATTGAAGGTGCCGTTGACGGTGGTGGTGAATTCCTTCTGGCTTTGGAAAGTGGCGACGCCGGTACCCTGGGCTTTCGGGCAACTGAAGCGGAATGTCCACTGGTTGCCGGTCTTGTCGGTCACTTCCTGCTTGCAGCCCGATTGCGGGTCGGTCAGGGGGATCGAGTCGGAGGCAACCTGGGCGGGGGTGAGGCACACCTGCACGCCTTTGCCGGCCATGGTGATGCCCTGTTTTTCCAGCATGGCGCGCTGTTCGGGGGTCATCTGTTGCTTGAGCTGACCGAGGATCAGGGACAAGTCCGGCAGGTCCTGGTTATCGACCTTCATATTGCTGGTGGTCAATTCCCACAAGCCCGGCGCCAGCATCTGCGCCTGTGCTGCCACCGGCAGCGACAAACCAACAACCATGGCTAAACCAAGCAGACGAGCATTCATCGGGTAACTCCTGGGTAATTGTGGGCGTTAGACGCTGCAAACGTGCCAGTGTTGCATGGCAAATAAAATAGCGACATTCAAGGCCGAACATGGTCTGTTAGGGCACTGGATTGTCTGGAGTAACGTCGTCCATGGATTTCTTTGGCCCGCACCTGCTCGCCTACGTCATCGCCACGCTGCACTTTCTCGGGACCCTTGCCGCGATCCATGCGGTGCTGACCGTCAGGACCGCCCAAGGCTCGATCGCCTGGGCCTTGTCACTGATGTTCATGCCCTACCTCACGTTGGTCCCCTACCTGATTTTCGGCCGCAGTACCTTCGACGCGTATATCCAGGCGCGCCGCCAGGCCAACCAGGAAATGCACACCGCCATCACCGAGCTGAACTGGCGCCCCTGGGTCGAAGAAGCCCTGGCTGCACGCAACTCCAGCGCCTACGCCTCGCTGCGCGCCATGCCCAAACTGGGGCGCATGCCGTGCCTGGCGAACAATGAAGTGCGCCTGCTGGTGAATGGCGACGCCACTTTCAGCGCGATCTTCGACGCGATTCGCGCTGCTAAAACGGCGGTGCTGTTCCAGTTTTTCATCATTCATGACGACGAGCTCGGCCGCCAGTTGCACGCCCTGCTCAAGGCAAAGGCCGCCGAAGGTGTCGCGATTCACGTGCTGTACGACCGCATCGGCAGCCACGCCCTGCCCCATCGGTATGTGCAATCGCTGCGCGACGCGGGCGTCAAGGTCAAGGCCTTCGCCACCCGCAGCGGTTGGCTCAACCGCTTCCAGGTCAACTTCCGCAACCACCGCAAGATCGTAGTCGTGGATGGCATCACCGGGTTTGTCGGCGGACATAACGTGGGCGATGAATACCTGGGCAAAAAACCGCCGCTGGCGCCGTGGCGCGATACGCATGTGCAAGTCACCGGGCCGGTGGTGGCGTGCCTGCAAGAGTCGTTCGCCGAAGACTGGTTCTGGGCCGCGCGGGAACTGCCGCCGCTGATATTGCCCGACGCCTACCCCGAGGACGGGGTGCTCTGCCAATTACTCGCCAGCGGCCCGGCGGACCCGTATGAAACCTGCTCGCTGTTTTTTGTCGAGGCCATCCACGCGGCGACCGAGCGCGTCTGGATCACCAGCCCGTATTTCGTCCCCGATGAGGCGGTGTTTGCCGCCCTGCGCCTGGCGGTGCTGCGCGGCGTCGATGTGCGCCTGCTGCTGCCGTCGCGGCCCGACCACCGCATCGTGTATGCCGCCTCCAGCCTTTATGCGATCGAAGCCGTGCGCGCCGGGGTGCGGGTGTTCCGCTACACGCCAGGCTTTCTGCATCAGAAAGTGGTGCTGGTCGACAGCGAAATCAGCGCCATCGGCAGCGCGAACATGGACAACCGTTCGTTCCGGCTTAACTTCGAGGTGATGCTGCTGACCGTCGACGAGGCCTTCGCCAAGGAGGTCGAGCACATGTTGCTGGATGACTTCGCCCAGGCCCATGAAGTCAGCCAGGAAGAAAGCCGCGAGACGCGGCGGTTGCAGCAACTGGGCATGCGGGTGGCGCGCTTGATCTCACCGATTCTCTAACAAACAATGCGGTAGAAAAATGTGGGAGGGGGCTTGCTCCCTCCCACATTTAAATCTCCACTGGTCTTCAGTCACCGGTAGATATCTTCTCGTGTCCACGGCAGTTCATGGCTGCCATCGGCATGCGGCTTCACCGCCAGGATCTGATGCAAGTTGATCCAACCCCGCGCAAACGCATAGGCGCAGCCGGCCAAATACAGGCGCCAGATACGCAGCGCCTGCTCCGGCACCCTCTTCGCCGCCGCTTCCAGGTTGTCTTCCAGGCGTTCGCTCCAATGGTCCAGGGTACGCGCGTAATGCAGGCGCAGGCTTTCGACGTCGACCACTTCCAGCCCCACTTCGCTGATTTCGGCGGTCATCATCGCCAGGTGCGGCAGTTCGCCATTGGGAAACACATAGCGCTCGATAAACTCGCCGGCGCCACGCCCCACCGGGCGGCCATCGGTGTGCTTGGCGGTAATGCCATGGTTCATCACCAGGCCGCCTTCGCGCACCGCGCCAAATAACGTCTGACAGTACTGCGCCAGGTTGGCGTGGCCGACGTGCTCGAACATGCCCACGCTCACCACTTTGTCGAAGCGGCCGTCCTGGGGCAGGTCGCGGTAGTCGAGCAGTTGCAGCTCGATCTGGTCTTCCAGGCCTTCGGCTTTCACCCGCTCCCGGGCCAGTGCCAACTGTTCCTTGCTCAGGGTGATGCCAAATACTTTCACCCCGAATTCCCGCGCTGCGTAACGCGCCAGCCCACCCCAGCCACAGCCGACGTCGAGCAAATAATCCCCCGGCTGCAAGCGCAACTTGCGGCACAGGTGGCGAAATTTGTCTTGTTGCGCCTGGTCGATGGATTCTCTGCCGGTTTCGAAATAGCCGCAGGAGTACGCCATGTCCTGATCCAGCCACAGCTGGTAGAACTCGTTGGACAGGTCGTAATGATAGGAAATCGCCGCTGCGTCAGTGGCCTTATCGTGGATCGAGCGAACCGGACGACTGTCTTCGTCGTCCTCGACCAGGGCGTGACTCAACTCGTCACACACCCGGATCACCTCGCTGATGGAGCCTTCCAGCTCCAGTTTGCCCTCGACGAAGGCCTCGCCCAGTGTGTCGAGCGTCGGATGGGTCAGTTGCGTGACGACCGTGGGGTCCTTCACCACGATGGTGACACTGGGCTCGGGGCCCAAGTTGAATTCATGGCCATCCCAGAGTCGAAGACGCAGCGGCAGCTGAAGATTCTGTAAGGCCGGTGGAAGTTGCGCGAGCATGAGTAGTCCCCCCTTGTTTCAGACGTCTGCTGAGAGGGTAGACCATCCCCAGAAAAAGTAGGAGGCTATCGATTTAATAGCCTTCTTCTATGGAGCTCGGTGTTGGAGTAACCCCTCCTGGAGCCATTGTTTGAGCCACGTAGCGGCCTGCAACGGCGCCCCCTCTGAATAAGTGACTGCCAGTTGCTCGCACAGTTCTGCGAAGGTCCAACCGGTCGTCACCATGCCCGACAGGGCGAACGATTCGGCGGGCTCCAGGCTACGGTAATTGCATACGTTCTGATGGCGCCAGATCAAGCAGAGCTGCGCAGAATCCAAGGCTTGGCTGCCGGGAAAATCCGACTCGCCCTTATTCGCTCGCCAGATCGCCAGCGTGTTGAAGCGACATAGCAGCGTCTGCACCGAAGGCGTCAGTTCGACCTGCAAACCCGGCCAGGCTTGCGGTGGCAGCACCGCCATATCCTCCAAGTTCAGCGGCGCGCCCTGTGGCGCATCGAATGCTAGCGTAAAGGCCCACTCCAACCGCGCCAGCTCCGCCAACGGCGCGCTTTGCTCGGCCACAAAATGTTCGAGGATGAACGCCGGCAACCGCTCACCCAGCCAGCGCAGGCTGAAATGGATCGACGGATAGCGACGCACATAAGCCTCAGCCAGCGCGGCAAACTCGTCATCTCCCAACCAATAGAAAATGGCGCTGAAGTCATGGCGCAGTACCTCCTGCAACCGCGCCCTGTAGGCGTTGTGGTAGATCGCCAGGCCCGTGTCCACATCCAGCGTCGGCCCACCGAGCAAAGTGGCGGCGAAGCCATTGTCGGCCTCCGGCGTTTGCGCTAATAAGTGCCGCTCAAAGGCCAACTGCCAATCGATCAGGCGCATAACGCCCTCCTGGCCAAGGCGCCGGCGCCCAGTTCGCGGGCCTTGCTCAATTCGCTGAGCAGCTCTTCGAAGGGCGGGAAATGGTCGTCGCGTTCCAGCAGCGTCGAGACCGGCCCCAGATGCTCCAGCGTTTGTTGATACAGGGCCCACACCGGATCGCACACCGGATGGTCATGGGTATCGACCACGTAGTCGCCATAGTCCATGTGCCCCGCCAGGTGCAATTGGCGAATGCTGTGGGGCGGCAAATTGCGAATGAACGTCCAGGCGTCGAACCCATGATTGCGCGAGCTGACATACACGTTGTTCACGTCCAGCAACAACTGGCACCCGGACAGGTGAGACAGCGCGTTGAGAAATTCCCACTCGGTGAATTCATCGGTCTTGGCGCGCACATAACTGGAGACGTTTTCCAGCACCAGCGGGCGCTGCAACACATCCTGCACTTGGCGAACGCGGCCAGCCACGTGGTAGAGGCTTTCTTCGGTGTACGGCAGCGGCAGCAGGTCATGCAACTGGTGCGCGCTGCCACGGCTCCAGCACAGGTGATCGGAAACCCACGCCGGCTGGATACGCTCGGCGAGCTGTTTGATTTGCTTCAGATAATCCATATCAAGGGCGTGAGGCCCGCCGATGGACAAGGACACCCCGTGCATCGCCAGCGGGTAGCGCTCGGCAATGGCGTCCAGGAAGTACAGGGCCTTACCGCCCTGCACCAGATAATTCTCGGAGATCACTTCGAACCAATCCACAGGCGGCGATTGCTCAAGGATCTGCTGGTAGTACTCACTGCGTAAGCCCAGGCCATAACCCAGACTTGGAAGGCAAGCGGACATGACTCGCTCCTGAGAAACGTGTCCGCAGCGGTGGGGGGCTCCGCTGCGGTTGCACGCGTTGGCCGGTTATTCGCCGACTTTGCCGCCCGCCTTGGCGCACTCAGCCTTGGTCATGGCCTTGAAGCCATGACCCTTGCAGACGGCCTGGCCTTTGCAGGCGTTTTCAGCGGTCTTGCAATCGTTCATGCCTTTGCACGAAGTCACGCCATAGCAATGCACTTGTGCATCTGCCGCTTGTACCTGGGTGGCAACACCGGCAAACATCGTAGCGGCGGCCATTGCGAGAGCGGCACCAGCAGCAGCGGATTTAATGTTCATTGTTGTATTCCTCATGATCGGTAGGGGTGTCGGTCTGAACGGGTTGTTCAGTCTCGACACACCACTAGAGTGAGGCCCCCATCCGGCGTTACAGCCCTGTACAAATATTTCTGAAATTTATTCGTCGAGCTTCAACAGAGGCTCCTGGAAGCGCAGCAAACGCCCGGCATTCCCCAGCACCAACAACGTACTAAGGTTGTGCAACACCGCCGCAATCATCGCACCAGCCGCGCCCAACCAGCCGAATGCGGCAAACACCACGATCGCCAACGTCCACCCCAAACCGATGATCACGTTGACCTGCAACGTGTGCCGGCACTGGCGACTCAAGCGCACGCAGTGCCCAGCCGGCGCAGGTCGCTGCCGATCAACACCACATCCGCCGACGCCAGGGCGATATCCGCACCGCCCGCGCCCATCGCCACCCCCACCACACCGGCCTTGAGCGCCAGGGAATCGTTGATGCCGTCGCCCACCACCATTGGCCGGAAACCGCTGGCGATTTCCCCCAGCACGCGGTTGAGCTTGTCCTCGGGCAACGCCTGGGCTTCGACATCACTGATGCCGACGTCCAGCGCCAGGCTGTCGGCCACGCTTTGACGGTCGCCCGTCAGCAGCAATTGGCGGCCCAGGCCCAGGTCGCGCAGTTCCTGCAGGGCCTGGCGCGCTTCCGGCTTGACGCTGTCGGCCAGCAACAGCCAGGCAAGGAATTGCCCGTTCAACGCCAGCCCGGCAATCGGGCCGTCATGGGTTGGCACCGTGGTGGTGACGATGCCCAACTGTTCGAACAACTCCGGCCGCCCCAGCGCCGCTTCGCCCCGCTCGGTCTGCGCCACCACGCCGAGGCCCTGACGTTCGCGAATGTCGGTCAATGCCAGCAGGTATTCCTGAGCCGCCAGCCCGGCCAACGCACGGCTGACCGGGTGGCTGCTGGCCGAACCCAGGCTGGCCGCCAGGTTGAGCAGCGCCTGGCGATCGGTGAACGAGGTTTCGATGGACTGCAAACGCAGGGTGCCAAAGGTCAGGGTGCCGGTCTTGTCGACCACCAGCGAGGTCAAATCCGCCAGTTCTTCAAGGAACGCCGAGCTGCGAATCAGGATCCCGTGGCGCGCCGCCACGGCAATCCCGGCAATCGCCGTGGCCGGTGCCGACAACACCAACGCACACGGGCACGCCGCCACCAGCACGGCGAGCATCGCCTGGGCGTCGTTAGTCACAAACCAGGTCACCGCCGCCAGCAGCAATACCAACACCATATAACTGCCCGCATAGCGTTCCAGCAGCCGAGTGATCGGCGGCTTGGAACGTTCGGCGTTCTGCATCAGCGCAATGACTTTGCCCAGGGTCGACTCATTGCCTGTGCGCGTCACTTGCAAACGCAGCAGCCCGTCGAGGTTGATCGCACCGCCAAACACCTGCACACCCACGCTGGCTTCCAACGGCACCGACTCACCGGTGATCGGCGCCGTGTCCAGGCTCGCCTGGCCGGACAGCACCACGCCATCGGCCGGCACGCGGTCACCGGCGCGCACTTCGACGATATCGCCGGTGTTCAGCGTGCCGTTGTCCACTTCGACGATGCTGCCGTCGGCCTGCACCAAGCGTGCGTGGCTGCGGGTCAGTTTGCCCAGGGCATGGATCGCCTCCTGGGAACCGATCACGCTGCGCTCTTCCAGCACATGGCCGAAGATCATGATGATCGGCAGCAACGCAGCGGTCAGCAGATCGCCCGTGGCCCAGGCACCGAGCATGGCCAGGGCGATCAGTTGGTCGGTGATGCCATGCAGGCTGGGGAACCGCAGGCTGAACCAGGCCGAGCGCATCACCGGCACGGCCACCAGCAAGGACGCCACGCCCAGCAGCAACTGGCTGACACCCGTCTGGTCCGGCGCCAGCCAGCGCCACGCCAGGCCCAGTACCAGCAAGCCCAGCGCCAACATCGCCAGGGTCAATTGCCGGGCGGCGCTGCGCTGCTCGGCGGAGGTCAGCATGGGTGCGCTCATTGCTCGGCTCCCTGGATGATCAAGCGGGAGTCGTCTTTAGGGTCGACCGTGGTCACAGAGCCGGCCTGCCGAGAATCTTCGGCAGGCGCTCGCGGTACAGCCGCAACAGCAAGCCAGGGTCTTTGACCTGGGCAAGGCTGGCGACGGTGGCGGTTTGCGCCTGGGCGTTGGCCAGGCGCTCGCTGGCCTGGGCATGGGCAACCTGCACCAGGCGGTCGGCGGCCTGAGTCGCAGTCTGGGTGAGTTTTTCCGCGTCGGTACGCGCGTTGGCCACCGCTTTGTCAGCCTGCTGGCTGGCGGTGAGCACCGCATTGAACGCGTTCACCGCCGGGCTCGGCAGACTCGATTGCACGTCCACGCGGGTGACTTCGATGCCCAGGCCCAAGCCGCTGGCAGTCAGTTCCGCCAGGCGTTTATTGATGCCTTGTACCAAGTCACCACGCAGACGCTCGCGCCGCTCGGCGGCGCCGTTGTCAGTGCCGATCAACTCGGGGCGCGCAACCAGGATCGTGTCCAGGTCGCGCGCGCCGTCAGGGCCACGGCGCTGCGCGTCACCAAGCGGTCCAGGGCCGGCAATACGTGATCGCCCTGCAAGACAAAGGCATACGGCTGCGTGACCTTGTAGAACACCCGCACATCCAGTTGCACCACCCCGGCATCGCCGGTCAGCAGGTAACCGGAGCCGGCCAGAGCATCGCTCAACGGCGTCGCAAAACTGGCCACGCGGTCGGCCTGGATGGCGGCATCGGAACGCAGCAGGTTCTCCACCCGCCGCTCGATCACACGGTCAGCCGCCGGCAGCAGCACCACCTGCTCGAACGGTTGCGGCCAGGCCAACAAAAGCCCGGCATTCTGGATGCGGTCCAGGGCGCCAAAGTGCAGCACCACGGCACGGTTCTGCGGGTCGATCTGGCGCACATTGGAAAACGCCCAGGCCAACGCCGCCAATACCGTCACCGCGTAGAGCGCCATGAATGTCAGGCGTCCGGCCTGGATCCACGGGCTGTCCGGGCTGTCACGCTCGGTCATGGCTGGACGTCCTTGGGCCCATCCACCAGCGCGCGGAACGGCGCGGCGTCGGTGCGCAGGATAATTTTGGTGCCCGGCGTGACCACCGTACCCAAGGTATCCAACGAACGCAGCAGGTTATACAACTGCGGATTGCCGGCGTAGGCCCGCCCGTAGATCTGCGCCGCCTCGACCCGCGATTGCGCTTCGATATCGGCGGCTTTCACCGTGGCGTCGGCCTGCACGATGCGCGCATCGCGCTCGGCGGCGGAGCGAATTTGCGCCGCTTCGCGCTTGCCCACGGCGGTGCGTTCGGTGGCGATGGTCTCGCGCTCGGCCCGCATGCGGTCGACGGTGGCGGTGAGCGTCACCGACGGCAACGTCAGGCGTTCGATACCGACCTGGGCCACGCGCACGCCATAGGTGGCGAGTAGCTGTTGATCGATCTGCTGGCGCAACTGCGCCTCGAAATCGGCAATACGCACCTGGCTGGCGTCGGTATTGATCAGGCTGGACAGGTCGAAGCTGGCCGCCGTGGTTTCCAGCGCCGAGCCGACAAACGTGCGAATCTGCCGCGCCGCTTCATCCGGCTGGTTCTGCACAGCCCGCATAAAGCGCTGAACATTGTCGGCATCGCCTTGTACCTGCCACGCCACGTAGGCCTGCACGATGATGCGCAGGCCATCGCGGGTGCCCACGTCCTGCAAACCGCTGGAGGTGGTGCGCAGGCGCAGGTCCACCGGGATCGCCGCTTCGAACGGCGCCGGCCAGCGCCAGCCCAGGCCCGGCTCCAGCAGCACCCGCGAGGGGTTGCCGAACCGTGTGATCACCGTGGCTTCGCCGGAACGCACCTGCACCAGGCTGGCCGCCGCAACCGCAAACAGCACCAGCAATACCGCCCAGGCCATGCGCCGCCACGGAAAGGGGCCGGCCGCCTGTTCGTCACCATGATGGTGATGGTGGCCGTGATGATGGTGATGACCGTGATCGTGAGAATGAGCGCTCAACAGACAGACTCCTTATTGAACGGCTTTACGCGGCACCGAGGGGTCGGCCGGCAAGGTAAAAGAACGCAGATCGATCGTCGGTGCGCCGTTGGCGCCCAGGCGGTGATCCAGAATCAGCAGCTTGGCGTGGGCCAGGCCTTGGCTCAGTTGGCCAAGGTATTGCTCCAGCACGAAGGCCTGGCCCGCGCTGGCGTAGGCTTTTTGTTCGGCGGCAAAGCGCAGGTTTCGCCGCCTGGGCGCCGGCATTCACTTCGCGCGCGGTGGCCACGGCCTGGTCGCGGGCGGTGCTGGCTTGCAGCAACGCCTGGTTGGTTTGCTCACTGGCGGCGCCGCGTTCGCGGGAGATCAGCGCTTGGGCGCCGATCTGCGCGGCTTGCACGCCGTGGTAGGCATTGGCGGCACCGGCGGGTGGGTGGATGGCCTCCACCACAGTGGCAAGGATTTCCACACCGCTGTCGAGTTTTTGCAGGTCGGCCTGCACGGCGCGGCCGATCTCGTCGGCCAGGAGGGTGCGCTGTTCACCGAGCAATTCGTCGAGGGTGCGCGAGGCGAAATCGTGGACCAGGATGCGGCTGGCGGTGCTGCGAATCAGGCTCGGCACATTCGCGCTGTGATAGATCGCGGCCAGCGCGGCCTGGTCGGTCAGGCCGATGCGGTAGACGAAACGCACGTCCATATTGACGATCTGGAAGCCCTGCTTGTCGCCGCTGCTGCTGGCGATCACCTGGGATTTGTCATTCACATGGCTGGCGTCCCATAAGCGGTTGGCGATGGCGGGCGGAGGGCCTTCGGCGGCGGCCAGCTCAGGCGCGGCGGCTTCGCTGACGCTGGTGGCCAGCTCATGCACCACGCCGTTTTCCACCGGGATGACGCGACCCAGCGGCCATGGCAAGCCGGCATGCAGGCCGGGGCCGAACACCTGCACCGGTTTGCCGAAGCGCTCATAAATCCCACGGCCTTGCAGGGGTACTTCATGCACGCCGGTCAGCGCCCATCCCACGGCCATCACCACCAGCAGCACCGGCAGAAAGGCGCGGCGCATGTAGGTAAAGGCCCAGATCTGACGCAGATCGATGCCGAAGCGGTTATGCAATTCGTGCTGCAACGCCAGCAGCGGCTGAGGCGGCCAGCGCAGCAACCCGGCGATAAAACTCTGCGCCATCAGGCGCGGTTCGAGGCGCGGTTGGCGCGGGCTGAACAGCGACAATGCGGCCCTGAGCAGAAACTCCACCGCCACCAGCGCGGGTAGCAGGCCGATCAGCGCGGCCAGGCGCAACGGCCACACCGATTCGGCACCGGCAAACAGCAGGCAAACCGCACTGACCAGCAGGCAAATGATCGCCACACGGCTTAACTGTGCCAGTTGCGAAGCTTCCGGCCATTGCGCGGCGGTTTCCTGGGCCAGGCGCCGTTCAAACACCAGCAAACCAAATGCGAGTGCCAACGCCAACGCCGCGCCGATACTGGCTGACTGGCCGACCACCGCAGCCGGCAGCGCCAGGTTCCAGAATTCGATAATGCTGACCAGCGCCAGCAGCGACCAACCCGCGAGCCACAACACCGGCGTGCCGATCTGCGCCAGCAAGCCGCTGCCCAGGCGCCCGACGAGGCGCGCATAAGCGCTGGTGTCTTCAGCCAACTGGGGGGTCAACTCAACGGTCGGCTCTTCCAAGGCCTGGGCGCGCCAGTCCGCCACCCACCAGGCCGATTGCAACCCGGCCACCAACACCAGCAAGGCCGACGCACAGTTGATCAGCATCACCGGCCAGATCGACAACGGTGCGAACAGCGCGACAAACAGCGCCAACACCCAACCACCGACGGCCAGCACCGTGAGGCTGATACCGGCCTGGCGCAACCGACGAGCATGGAACAGCCCCTGCTGAAAACGCGGCAGGCCTTCCACCGAAGCGCCGTCCGCTTCTAGATCCACTTGCATCGACTCAACGCCCGCTCATACACAGTTCGTTACGATATAACACGCGGCGTGAAATTTTTGTTTGTGAATACATCACAAGCGCCCTCCCACATTTGTTCCCGTGCGCGTTCGAAATCGTGATTAACCCCCCATAAACACGAGCCATCACTGGTGCACGCTGCGTTTAATCGGCACACTCCCAACCAGCTTTTCGCGGGCCCACGGACAAGGAAGCGTCACCCCCCATGATTTCGATCTATCAGCTCAAACCGCGTTTTCAAAATCTGCTGCGGCCTCTCGTGCAGCGCCTCTACGACAACGGCACCACCGCCAACCAGATCACCGTGCTGGCCGGGGTGGTTTCGCTGCTGGTGGGCCTGCTCATCGCCAGCTTCGCCCAGCATTTATGGCTGTTTGCGCTGATCCCGCTGTGGATGATCCTGCGCATGGCCCTCAACGCCATCGACGGCATGCTCGCTCGGGAATTCGGCCAGCAGTCGCGCCTGGGCGCCTACCTCAATGAACTGTGCGACGTGATCGCCGACAGTGCACTGATCCTGCCGTTTGCGTTGATTCCAGGTGTAAGCCTGCGCCGGTACTGCTGGTGGCACTGCTCGCGGTATTCAGCGAATACGCCGGCGTGCTCGGCCCCATGGTCGGCGCTTCGCGACGCTACGACGGGCCGATGGGCAAGAGTGACCGCGCGTTTGTACTCGGCGTGCTGGCCACCGGCGTTGCGCTGGGCTGGCTCGGTGCCAATTGGGTCGACACGGTGATGTGGCTGGTCGCCGCCCTGCTCGCTTACACCCTGGTCAACCGGGTGCGTCAGGGCCTCAAAGAAGAACAATCCATCTCCCCTTCTGCATAAGGATTTTGCGATGCGCGAACAGCAACAGCACACCTTCAGTACCCATGACGGCGTCGAGCTTTTCTATCGGCATTGGCCAGCCACCGCCTCAATGGATGGCGAGCCCCGCCAAGCCATCGTGCTGTTCCATCGCGGCCACGAGCACTCGGGGCGCATCGCCCACCTGGTCGATGAGCTGAACCTGCCGCAATTCGATTTCTTCGCCTGGGACGCCCGCGGCCATGGCCAGTCCCCCGGCGAGCGCGGTGACAGCCCCAGCTTCGCCACCAGCGCCCGGGACGTGCAGACCTTCTGCGACCATATCGGCGCCACGTATGGCATCGAGGAAGAAAACTTCGCGGTGATCGCGCAAAGCGTTGGCGCAGTGATTGCGGCCACCTGGGTGCACGATTACGCCCCCCGGATCCGTGCGCTGGTGCTCGCCTCCCCGGCGTTCAAGGTCAAGCTGTACGTGCCCTTCGCCCGCCCGGGCCTGGCGCTGATGCGCAAGTTCCGCGGCAACTTTTTCGTCAATAGCTACGTCAAGGCCAAGTTCCTCAGCCATGACCCGGAGCGCGTGGCGTCCTACGACAGCGACCCACTGATCACCAAGGCGATTTCGGTAAATGTGCTGCTGGGCCTGTACGAAGCCGCCGATCGGGTTGTAGCCGATGCCCAGGCGATCCAGGTGCCGACCCAATTGCTCGTCTCCGGCTCAGACTTCGTGGTGCACCGCAAACCCCAGCAGCAATTTTTCGACCGCCTCGGCAGCCTGAAAAAAGAACTGCACATCCTTCCCGGGTTCTTCCACGACACCCTCGGCGAACGCGACCGCGCCGTGGCCGTGAGCAGCGCCCGGCGCTTTATCCTGCAGAATTTCGCACACCCGCTGGACCGCGCCTCGCTGCTGGACGCCGACAAACTCGGCGCCACCTGCGCCGAATCCGAATCCCTTGCCGCGCCACTGCCGCGCAATTCCTTGCGCGACCTGTACTGGCGCATGACCCGCGCCAGCATGGGCCTGGGCAAGAACCTGTCGGACGGCGTAAAGCTGGGCTTCGACACCGGTTTCGACTCCGGCAGTACCCTCGACTACGTGTACCGCAACACGCCCACCGGCAAGGGTGGGCTGGGGCGGATGATCGACACCAACTACCTCAACTCCATCGGCTGGCGCGGCATTCGCCAGCGCAAGCTGAACGTCGAAGAACTGCTGCGCCTGGCCATGGCCAAGCTGCGCGCGGATGATCGTGAAGTGCGTATCGTCGACATCGCCGCCGGCCACGGGCGCTACATCCTGGAAGCCTTGCAGGGCGTGTCGCCGCTGCCGGAATCAATCCTGCTGCGTGACTACAGCGATATCAACGTGCGCGACGGTGGCGCGTTGATTCGTGAAAAGGGCCTGGGGGACATCGCACAGTTCGTCAAAGGCGATGCATTCGACCGCCTGGACCTGGCGGCACTGGAGCCCAAGCCGACGTTGGCCGTGGTGTCCGGGCTGTATGAGCTGTTTGCCGACAACGGCATGGTCGGCGGTTCGCTGGCCGGCCTGGCCGAAGCGGTCGAACCGGGGGGTTACCTGGTGTACACCGGCCAGCCATGGCATCCGCAGCTGGAACTGATCGCCCGCGCCCTCACCAGCCACCGCCAGGGCCAGGCCTGGGTGATGCGCCGTCGCAGCCAGGCGGAAATGGATCAGTTGGTCGAAGCTGCGGGCTTTCGCAAAATCACCCAACGCGTGGATGAGTGGGGCATCTTCACCGTGTCCCTGGCGCAGAAGATCTGAGCATGCGCGAACCCGGTTTATTAAAGCCCGCGGTCTTGTGGCTGCTGCTGTTGGCGCCGCTGTTCTTCAGCACCTATGGCTTTGCCACCTGGGTCACCAGCCAGCGCAGCGACGTGGGCACGCTGGTGTTCGGCTGGGAAACCCATATGCCGTTCTGGGCGTGGACCATCGTGCCCTACTGGTCCATTGACCTGCTCTACGGTTTCTCCCTGCTGCTGCCCAACACCCGCCACGAACTCAAGCAACATGCCCTGCGCCTGCTGAGCGCGCAGGTGATTGCGGTGAGCTGCTTCCTGATCTGGCCGCTGCGTTTCACTTTCGAACGGCCGGAACTGGATGGCGTGTTTGGCTGGCTGTTCGCCGTGTTGGCGGGCTTCGATAAGCCGTTCAACCAGGCGCCGTCGCTGCATATCGCATTGCTGGTGATTTTATGGGTCATGTTCCAACGCCACACCCAAGGCTTCTGGCGATGGCTGGCACATGGCTGGTTCGCGCTGATCGGTATTTCGGTACTGACCACTTACCAACATCACTTTGTCGACTTACCCACAGGCGCCCTGGCCGGCTGGCTATGTGTGTGGTTATGGCCGATGGAACACCCAAGCCCGCTGCTGAACGCGCGATTAACCCGAGATTCTAAGCGCTGGCGGCTGGGGGCGCGCTACGGGTTGGGCGCGCTGGCGCTGATCATCCTGGCGTTCAGCCTGGGCGGCGGATGGCTGTGGCTACTGTGGCCGGCGGTGTCACTGGGCTTGGTCAAGGCGAACTATTTCGTACTGGGCGCGGCGGGCTTCCAGAAACGCGCCGATGGCCGGCTGACGCCCGCTGCGCGCTGGCTGTATGCGCCTTACCTGGCGGCAGCATGGGTCAATTCGCGGTGGTGGACACGCAAGCATCCACAGCCGGACCTGATTGTGGATAACGTTTGGCTTGGGCGGATTCCTACCTCTAGAGAGCAGGATTCGTTCAGTGCCATCGTCGATCTCTGCGCCGAATTGCCGATTAATCCACAAGCGCGAGCGTATCAATGTATCCCCGTGCTGGATTTGATCGCGCCGACTTCAGCCGAATGCCGGCAAGCGGCTGAGGCCATCGAACGCTTGCGCGCAAGCGGGCCGTTGCTGGTGTGTTGCGCGCTTGGCTACTCGCGCAGCGCCACCGCCGTGGCCGCCTGGCTGTTGCACAGTGGGCGCGCTGCGACGGTGGAGGATGCGCTGACTATCATTCGTTCAGCGCGGACCGACGTTGTCCTGCACCCCGCTCACCGTGAAGCATTGGAGGGTCTGCCCCATGCTTGCTGATATGGAACTCCAAGTGGTTGCCAGCCTGTTGCGCCGTGGTCGCGCGCTGGATCAGTTATCCACAGGCCTGACCGTGGCCGGCGTAATATTCGGCCTGGCGCAATTGCTGATGCCGAGCATCACGCCGATCTGCCTGCTGCTCAGCCTGTGGATGATTATCCTCGGGCTGCTGCAAAAGTACTGGGCGCTACGCGTGGCCTTCGATGCCGACCTGTTTGCCCTGCTGGCACGCGATATCGCGCGCACCGCAGACCTC
The DNA here is from genome assembly GCF_016937615.1 of Pseudomonas lactucae. Taxonomy (GTDB): domain Bacteria; phylum Pseudomonadota; class Gammaproteobacteria; order Pseudomonadales; family Pseudomonadaceae; genus Aquipseudomonas; species Aquipseudomonas lactucae. The sequence continues at coordinate 31,111 of NZ_JAFHKI010000163.1, forward strand.
GACCAGGCCCTGCAGACCCTCGGCCTGCAATCGCCCAAACGTGCCGGCCGGCCCTGGACTGAACGGCGTCGCGGTGCGCTCAAACTGCTGCGCAAACAAGCCTGGCTGCTCGGTGCGCAAGCGCTGCTGACCCTGGGTGTGATCCTCGCCAGCCCTTGGCTGCCTTTTGCCGGATAAGGAATCACCATGTTCGAACCTGTGGTTGCCACGCTGATAACCTCCATGGCCCGCACTGTCACCGGTGCCCGCAGCCTGTGGCTGGGTTGCGCGCCAGTGCCGGTGCAGCGCATCTACTTCGCCAACCACAGCAGCCACGGCGACTTCGTGCTGCTGTGGGCCTCGCTGCCGCAAAACCTGCGCAAATTCACGCGCCCGGTGGCCGGCAGCGATTACTGGAACAAAAGCGCGCTGCGTCGCTACATCATCAACCGCGTGTTCAACGGCGTGCTGATTGATCGCGAGCGCAAGGAGCCTGTGGATAACCCTCTGCAGCCGATGCTCGCCGCACTGGAGGGTGGCGATTCGCTGATCATCTTCCCCGAAGGCACGCGCAATCTGGAGGACGGCTTGCTGCCGTTCAAGAGCGGTTTGTATCACTTGGCTAAAAGTTACCCACAAGCCGAACTGATCCCGGTGTGGATCGCCAACCTCAACCGGGTCATGCCCAAGGGCCGCGTCTTGCCGCTGCCGCTGCTGTGCACCACCAGCTTCGGCGCGCCGCTGCAACTGGAAGACGGTGAAGACAAGGCGCTGTTCCTCGCCCGCACCCGCGACGCCCTGCTCGCCCTCGCCCCGGAGCATTCCTGACATGGATAGCCAAACCCTGATGTTATTCGGCGGGATCGGCGCGATCCTCGTGCTGGCCTCGCTGATCGGCCTGATCCTCAAACTGCGCACCCGTGGCACGCCAAATGCGGTGATCGACAACCTCAACGCGCGCATCAACGCCTGGTGGGTCATGGTGGTGGTGATCGGCATCGCCTTCTGGCTCGGCACCGGCGCGGTGATTCTGCTGTTCTACGCGGTGTCGTTCTACGCCCTGCGCGAATTCCTCACCCTCACCCCCACCCGTCGCAGCGACTACCCGGCGCTGGTGGCCGCGTTCTACCTGGCGCTACCGCTGCAATATCTGCTGATTTATTCCGATTGGTACGGGCTGTTCTCGATCTTCATCCCGGTGTACGTGTTTTTGCTGCTACCCATCCTCGCCTCGTTGGGCGGCGACAGCACGCACTTCCTGGAGCGCGCCTCCAAGGTGCAATGGGGCCTGATGATCGCGGTGTTCTGCGTGTCGTTCGTGCCGGCGCTGCTGACCCTGGACATCCCCGGCTACGAAGGGCGCAACCTGCTGTTGATTGCCTACCTGGTGATCGTGGTGCAGCTGTCGGACGTGCTGCAGTACGTGTGCGGCAAGCTGTTCGGCAAACACAAGATCGCACCCAACTTGTCACCCTCCAAAACCGTGGAAGGCTTTGTCGGCGGGATTTTGCTGTCATCGCTGATAGGCGCGGCGCTGTGGTGGACCACGCCGTTCAACCCGTGGCAGTCGTTTCTGATTGCACTGCTGATCAACCTGCTGGGGTTTGCCGGTGGGATTGTGATGTCGGCAATCAAGCGTGATCGGGGGGTCAAAGACTGGGGCCATATGATCGAAGGGCACGGCGGCATGCTGGATCGGCTGGATTCGGTGTGTTTTGCGGCACCGATTTTCTTTCATCTGGTGCGGTACTGGTGGACCTGACCCACACCGCCCCAAAACCGCTGCACTGCGCCGAGCAGTTACTCGACTCCCGGCAGGCTGCCGGTCATCTGGTCGAGATGGCCAAGGTCATGGTGGACCGCTCGCTGGACTGCATGAACCCGCAATAACCCTGTGGCGAGGGAGCTTGCTCCCGTTGGGCCGCGAAGCGGCCCCAGCTCTTTGTGTTGAAAAAGCTGTGACTGCTGCGCAGTCCAACGGGAGCAAGCTCCGTCGCCACAAAATACAGTGTTCGCCCTTAACTTTTTACCTAGCCCGGCAAATGCCCCAGCGGCAACGCCCCTGGGGTTTTCACCGTCTGAATCGCAAAATTGCTGCGAATGTCACGCACCCCCGGCAGCTTCAACAAACTGCCGGTCACAAACCGCTCATACCCGCGCAGATCCGGCACCACCACCTGCAACAGAAAATCCGACTCCCCCGACACCAGAAACGCCGAGATCACTTCCGGTAATGCGCTCACCGCCTCGCGGAAGGCATTCGCTTCGGTGTCGTTATGCCGCTCCACCTTCACTCCCACGAACACCATCATGCCCAGCCCCACTTCATCGCGGTCGAGGGTGGCCTGGTAGCCGCGGATCACCCCGGCCTCTTCCAACAGGCGAACACGGCGCAGGCAGGGTGACGCCGACAGGCCGATTTCGTCGGCCAGTTGCACATTGCTCAGGCGGCCATCTCGTTGCAGGGCTTCCAGAATTCTGCGGTCAAAAGCATCAAGTTTCAGATTTGGCATAAGTGAATGACCAATTAGCTATTAAGTGGCAGACAGTGCCAAGACTAGACAGTTTTATGGTTGATTACGCAAGCACCTGCCCTGCCTTCCCGCCCTAGAATTAGCCGAGAAATCAAAAGGGGGGGTGGGGATGAAAGAGCTCTGGTTGTTCTTCATGGCGCTGTCGGTGGCATACCTGCTGCCAGGACCGGACATGATCCTGCTGCTGCAAACCGGCGCGCGCCAGGGCAAGGCCTTGGCGCTGACCACGGCGATCGGTTTGGGCATCGCCCGGGCATGCCATGTGGCATTGGCGGCCATGGGCCTGGCGACCCTGTTCAAGGTGGCACCCTGGACCTTCGATGTGGTGCGCCTGTGTGGCGCCGCGTACTTATTGTGGCTGGGTGTTCAGTGCCTGCGCGCGCCCATGTTGCCGACCCTTGATCCGGCACAGGGTATGCCCGCGACAAAGGCCTGGCGCACTGCGCTACAACGCGGCCTGCTGACCAACCTGCTCAACCCCAAGGCGCTGTTGTTCTGTTCGGTGTTGCTGCCGCAGTTCATCAACCCCCAAGGCGGCTCGGTGGCGGCGCAGTTCGCCTTGCTAGGCATGATCCTGGTGGGCGTGGGTTTTATCTTCGACTGCGGCTATGCCCTGGCCGGTGCGCGTATGGGCCAGTGGCTGGCGCGCAATCGCTCGGCACAGCGTATCCAGCAGTGGTTATTCGGCAGCCTTTTGATCGGTTTTGCGGTGCGTCTCACTTTTGTGCAACACGCCTAGCAATACAGCGTATCGACGACATCTTTTGTAGCAAAGACGCGTGTAAGATACGCCGCACTTAGCCAGGGATGCTCACCATGTTCGATTCGCTCAAAGCCATCAGCCGTCGTGTTGTCGGTGTGTTTCTGACCGTGGCGAGGGCCGTTTTCGGACAATGGCAGCCGCCGCAATGGCTGCGCGCCGTCGGCCGTGGCGTGGCGAACCTGGGGGGTAAAGCCCGTGCTTACCCGCGCCAGACCGGTGCCGGGGTGCTCGGCCTCGTGCTGCTCGCCGCTGCGGGTTTCTACGGCTGGCACTGGTATTCCAACCTGCCGAAGCCGCACACCGCGAGTTATTCGCTGCATAAACCGAACCTGACCGACTACACCCAGCCAACCCCGGTTGTGGATAACTTGCAGGTGCGCTTCGCCGAATCCGTGGCCCCACTGGCGGCCATCGGCAAACCGGTGACCGAGGGCATTACCCTCAAACCCGAGGTTGCCGGTACCTGGCGCTGGGCGGATGACCGCAGCCTGTTGTTCGTGCCGGAAAAAGACTGGCCCATCGACGCCCATTACACCCTCGACCTGGCGAAGAAAAACCTGCTCGCCGATGGTGTGTTGCTCGACCAATACAGCACGCAATTTTCCACCCAGCCGTTCCGCGCCACCCTGGCGCAAAACGAGCTGTACCAAGACCCGTCCAATCCGACGCTGAAACAGCTTGTTGCAACCTTCCATTTTTCCCACCCGGTAGATGAAGACAACCTACGCAAACGCGTAACGGTGACCCTCGGCAAAGGCTTGGCCTACCGCGACGCCCAGCTGCCCAACCGTCCGGAAATCACCTTCGACGAGAAAAAACTCAACGCCTACGTACGCTCCGCCGCCCTGGCCACGCCGCTGGAAAGTACCCCGGTCAGCGCCAAACTCGATGAAGGCATCAAGGCGCGTGACGGTGGCAATGCCAGCACCGCGCCGTTGGTGGCGGAAGTTACCGTGCCCGGCCGCTATCGCCTGACCTTTACTGGCGCCGAAGTCAGCTTTGTGGACAACGAGCGCGGCGAGCCCGAGCCGGTGTTGATGTTCAGCAGCTCCAGCGCCGTGGCCGATGAGACCATCGCCGGTAAGGTGCAAGCCTGGCTGCTGCCGGAAAAAGCCCAGGACGACACCCGCCCCTATAACACCAACGAGATCGACGACGCCTTGCTGGCCCGCAGCGCCAAGGTCACGCTGACCCACGTGCCCAGCGTCGAACCGCTGAACACCCTGCACGCCTTCAAATTCAAGGCACCGGCCGGCCGCGCGCTGTATGTGCGCGTGCCCGCCAACCTGGAAGCCATTGGTGGGTATCTGGCGAAGAATCCTACGGCGTCGCTGGTGAGCATGCCGGCGTATCCGCGCACGTTGCAGTTCTTGTCTGACGGCGCATTGCTCAGCCTCAATGGCGAAAAACGCCTGGGCTTCATGGCCCGTGGTGTGCCCGGCGCTCACGTGGAAATCGCCCGTCTGTTGCCCAACCAGTTGCAACATCTGGTGGACCAGAGCAGCGGCAGCTTTGCCCGGCCGAACTTCGGCAATGAATACTTCGATCGCATGGTTGAGCGTCAGACGTTGGACATCCCGCTGTCGTCCAACGACCCGGCCAAAACCGTCTACGACAACGTGGACCTGAGCCACTACCTCACCGCCAACGGCGGCCGGCGCGGTATTTTTGTGCTCAAGCTCAGCCCACAGGATGAACCGGCCGAGCGCACCTTCGACTACGATCGCAGCAGTACCAGCGACCTGCGGTTTATCGTGGTGACCGACCTCGGCATCATTGCCAAGCGTTCCAGTGATGGCAGCCACGATGTGTATGTGCAGTCCATCGGCAACGGTTCGCCGGTGGCCGACGCCCAGGTCGACATCATTGGTCGCAACGGTCTGCCCGTAAGCAGTGGGCACACCGACGGCGAAGGCCACGTGCATTTCGCCAAGCTGGACGAACTGCGCCGCGAGAAAACGCCGCTGATGTATGTGGTCAGCCGCGGCAATGACCAGTCGTTCCTGCCGATTGCCCGTCAGTCCCAGCAACTGGATTTGTCGCGCTTCGATGTAGGCGGTTTGGAAGAAGACGGCGCGATTGATCGCCTCAGTGCCTACCTGTTTACCGACCGTGGCCTGTACCGGCCCGGCGAAACCGCGCACTTGGGCATGATCGTGCGCAGCGGCAACTGGAAAGGCGCCTTGCAAGGCCTGCCTGTGGAGTTGCAAATCACCGACCCACGCGGCCTGGAAGTGATCCGTCAACCGCTGAAGCTGTCGACCAGCGGTTTTGAGACCTTTGATTTCCCGAGCAGCGAAGTCAGCCCCGCCGGGGAATACACCGCAACCTTGCAACTGATTGGCCAGAAGCAGACCCGCACCGACCTGGGCAGTGTCAGCTTCAAGGTCCGCGACTTTGAGCCGGACCGTATGAAAGTCAGCCTGAGCCTGCACGACACACCGGTGCAGGGCTGGATTCCACCGGACCAGGTGGTGGCCAAAGTCACTGCGATGCACCTGTTCGGCGCCCCGGGGGCAGGTCGTCGCGTGACCGCGAAGATGGCCCTGAGCCCGACGCTCGCGGCTTTCGACCGCTACCCCGATTACCGTTTCCGTCTCAATGACTCGCTGGAAGACGCCAGCACCGAAGACCTGGCCGAAACCACTGTCGACGATAACGGCCAGGCCGTGCTCGACCTCAACCTGCAACGTTTTGCCAACAGCACCTATCGCCTGCAAGTGATGACCCAGGTGTACGAGGCCGAAGGTGGGCGCAACGTGGCCGCGCAAAGTGCGTTGCTGGTGTCGTCCGCGCCCTACCTGGTGGGTGTGAAAAGTCAGGATTCGCTGTCGTACGTCGCCAAGGACGCCCCGCGCCAGGTGCACTGGCTCGCCGTCGCACCGGACCTCACACCGTTGGCGGTGGACGGCCTGACCAGCGAAGTGGTCGAACACCGATATGTGTCGGTGCTGGTGAAGCAATCCAACGGCACCTACAAGTACGAATCGCGCATCAAGAACATCAGCCAACCGGCCTCACCGCTGGTGATGACCAAAGAGGGCGCCAAGCAGAGCCTGAACACCGGCACGCCGGGGGATTTCACCCTGCAACTGAAGGACGCCAACGGCAACCTGCTCAACCAGATCGACTACAGCGTGGCCGGGCGCGGCAATACTTCGCGCTCGCTGGAACGCAACGCCGAGTTGCAACTGCGCCTGGATAAACGCAGCTACGCCACCGGTGACGAGATCGCCATCAGCATCCGCGCGCCGTATACCGGCGCGGGCTTGATCACCATCGAGCGCGACAAGGTCTACACCCAGCAGTGGTTCAAGGCCGACAGCACCAACAGCGTGCAACACATCCGCGTGCCGGCCGGGCTTGAGGGCAATGCCTACGTCAACGTGCAGTTCGTGCGCGACATCGGCTCGGCCGAGGTCTACATGAGCCCGCTGTCCTACGGCGTGGTGCCGTTCAGCATCAACCTGGATGCGCGACGCATGGCGCTGAAGGTCGAAGGCCCGGCGAAGATCGAACCGGGGCAGACCCTGGATATCAAGGTCAACGCCGACCGACCGGGCCGCGCAGTGGTGTACGCCGTGGACGAGGGCATCCTGCAGGTGGCGCGCTACCAGACGCCGGACCCATTGGGCTTCTTCTTCCAGAAACGTGCGTTGGAGGTGGGTACCAGTCAGATCCTTGACCTGATCCTGCCGGAATTCTCCCGCCTTCTCAGTGGGGCGGCGCCCGGTGGCGATACGGAAGGCGCACTGGCCAACCACCTCAACCCGTTCAAACGTAAACATCAACCGCCAGTGGCGTGGTGGTCCGGGCTGGTGGATTTGCCGGCCGGTGAAACCGTGCTGCATTACCAGGTGCCGGACAGCTTCAACGGCAAGTTGCACCTGTTTGCGGTGGCGGTGGATACCGACAGCGTGGGCGTCAGCGAGGCCACCACCGACGTGCGTGGGCCCATCGTGATCACGCCGAACGTACCGGCCTTCGTCGCACCGGGGGATGTGTTCAATGTCAGCGCCGGGGTGTTCAGTAACCTCGACGCGGCGGCGGATGTGAAGTTTGAAGTGCAGACCAGCGCCGGCCTTGTGGTGCAGGGCGACAAGGGCAGCACCCTGTCGCTGCAACCGCGCAAGGAAGGCACTGCCGAGTTCAAGATCAAGGTCGGCGACACCCTCGGCTCGGCAGACCTGCGATTTGTCGCGGTATTGCCGGGTGGCAAGCGCATCCAGGTGGCTGAAACCACCTCGATCCGCCCCCTGAGCGAACACCGCGTGGCCCTGAGCCTGGGCCGTTTCGATAGCGCCAGCAAAGAGCTTAAACCGACGCGTGAGCTGTTCAGTCAACTGCGCGACGTACAGTTGGGCGTGGCCGCTTCGCCGCTGGTATGGGCCAACGGCCTCAAGCACTACCTGGATGACTACGGCTACGCGTGCACCGAGCAATTGGTGTCCAAGGCCATGCCGGCGTTGATCTGGGGCGGCACCGCACCCGAGGCCGAACAAGCCTTCGCCGGCGCGGTGCGCATGCTGCGCCAACGCCAGAACCAGGCCGGCGGTTTCGGTTTGTGGGCGGCCAACCCGGATGTGGCGCCGTACGCCAGCCTGTACGCCACCGACTTCCTGATTGAAGCCAAGGAACGCGGGCTGCCGGTACCGGAAGACCTGCTGGTGCGCGCCAATACCTATCTGACCGACCTGGCCAACGGCCCGAGCGAAGGCTTGTCGGAACTGCGCAACCGCGCCTACGCCAGTTACTTGCTGAGCCGTCAGGGGATTCTGGTAAGCGGCGCCTTGAGCGATATTCGCGAACGCTACGAAAGCTACTTCAAGGACAGTTGGCAGAACGACCTGGGTGCCGCTTACCTGGCCGCCAGTTACAAGCTGCTCAAGCAGGATCGCCAGGCCGATACCCTGTTCCGCAAAATCCCTTGGCGTTCGCTGGTGGATAAGTGGGACAGCGACGGCCTGTACTACGACCCGCTGGTGCACGACGCCGAACACTTGCACCTGTTGGCGCGCCACTTCCCTGAGCTGATGGACGACGTGCCCACGGCGCTGCTGGATAAACTCGGCAAGCGTCTCAATGAGCAACGCTACAACTCGCTGTCGGCGGCCCTGTTGCTGCGCGCCCTGGACAACTATGGCCAGCGTGCGCAAAGCGATATGACCCTCAAGGCTACCGCCTGGCTGGGCGACAAACAGCAACAACTGCTGGAAATGGCCGGCCAGCCGCCCCGCGCCGCCGTACCAGGCACTACGCAAAAGTTGGTGATGGAAAAATCCGACGGCCCAGCGGCGTTCTACATGCTCAGCGAAGCCGGTTTCGATAAGGGTGCCAAGCTCAAGGCCATCAACAATGGCCTGGAGATCATCCACGAATACCTCGACCTCAAGGGTGAGCCGGTGAGCAAAGTTGCAGTGGGCGATGAGTTCCTGGTACGCCTGCGTCTGCGCGCTACCGACCGTGACCAGGTGCAGCAAGTGGCGGTTGTCGACCTGCTGCCCGGTGGCGTCGAGCCTGTGTATAACTTGCCGCCGGAGCCGGAACCGCAAGCCGCCAACAGCGAGGAAAGCGAAGGTGAAGGCGAGGAATCCGAGTACGTGGAAGCCAGCGACGAAGAAGTCGACACCTGGCAGGCGCCCATCGGTGAAACCGAGCTGAGCAACTGGCAACCGGACTACGTGGATGTGCGTGACGACCGCGTGGTGCTGTACGGCACCGCACTGCGCGATGTAGGCACTTTCGTATACCGCGTGCGCGCTACCAACGCAGGGACGTTCAATACGCCACCGGCCTATGCCGAAGGCATGTACGAAACCACCCTGCAAGGGCGCGGTAAAGTAGGCCAGCTTGAAATTACCAAGCCTTAAACGCCTGACACCGCTGCTGGCAGCAGCGGCGGTGCTGGCGGGGTTGCGGTGTTGGCCCCATGCGCCGCTGGAACAAACCGTCACCTCCTCCAGGGTGGTGCTGGCTGACGACGGCTCGCTGTTACGCATGACCCTCGCGGATGACGGCCAATACCGCCTGTGGCTACCGCTGGAGCGGATTTCGCCGTCATTGGTCCAGGCGCTGTTGCTCAAGGAAGACCGCAATTTCTACTGGCACCCGGGGGTCAATCCTGCAGCGTTGCTGCGTGCGGCCATGGCCACTTACAGCGGCGGCCAACGCCAGGGCGGATCGACCTTGAGCATGCAACTGGCGCGACGCCTGTGGGACCTGAACACCCGCCAGATCCCCGGCAAAGTGCAGCAGATGGCGTTGGCGCTGTGGCTGGAGGCGCGCTACAGCAAGCACGACATCCTTGAGGCCTACCTGAACCTGGCACCCATGGGCGGCAATATCGAAGGCGCCGAGGCGGCCAGCCGCATCTACTTTGGCAAGTCGTCGGCGCAGTTGTCGTTGTCCGAGGCCCTGGCCCTGGCGGTGATTCCGCAACAGCCGGGACGGCGCGCGCGCTTCGGCCCTTCACTGCAAACCGCGCGGCTGCGACTGATGAATGACTGGCGCGAGACTTATCCACAAGACCCGCGCAATGACAGTCTGCTGGACCTGCCGCTGGAGGCGCGCAACCGCCAGCAAATCCCGTTTCTGGCGCCGCACCTGAGCGAACAACTGCTGGCGTCCCAGGCCGGCAATGAATTGAACAGCACGCTTAACCTGCCCTTGCAGCAGTTGCTCGAACGGCTGATCACAGGCTTTGTTGCCGAGCGGCGCAGCACCGGGGTGGAAAACGCCACGGCGATTCTGGTCGACAGCCGCGACCAGAGCGTCAAGGCGCTGGTGGGCTCGGCCGATTACTTATCCACAGGCATCCACGGGCAGGTCAATGGCGTGCTGTCGCGACGGTCTCCAGGTTCAACGCTTAAACCGTTTCTGTATGGGTTGGCGCTGGACCAGGGGGTGATCCATCCCATGAGTATCCTCAAAGACCTGCCGAGTAACTTCGGCTACTTCCAGCCGGAAAATTTCGACGGCAGTTTTGTCGGGCCGCTGACTGCACGCGACGCATTGATCCGTAGCCGCAATATCCCGGCGGTGTGGCTGGCCAGCCAGGTTAAATCGCCTTCGCTGTATGGGTTGTTGCAACGGGCCGGTATCAAAGGAATGCGCGACGAAAGCCATTACGGCCTGGCCCTGGCGCTCGGCGGCGGCGAGATGACGCCGGAGGAGCTGGCGCGGCTGTATGTGATGCTGGCCGGCGACGGGCACCTGCGGCCATTACGTTATCTACAGGAACAAACGCCCTCTACCGGCGCGCAACTGCTCACGCCCCAGGCGGCGTTTATGGTGCGCGACATGCTGCGCCGTAACCCACGCCCGGATGGCCTGCCCAGCCGACATTGGCGCGTCGCGTGGAAAACCGGCACCTCGTGGGGCTTTCACGATGCATGGAGCGCGGGCCTGGTCGGCCCCTATGTGCTGGTGGTGTGGGTGGGTAATTTCGATGGCCGGCCGAATCCGACGTTTATCGGCGCCAAGACCGCCGCGCCGCTGTTCTTCCGCATCGCCGACGCCCTGCCGCTGGCTTTACCCAACGTCGCCGTCAAAGCCGATAAGCCGCCCGCCGGGCTGGTGCGCATCGACATTTGCGCGGCCTCCGGCGAACTGCCCAACCGCTGGTGCCCGCAAACCCGCAAGACGTGGTACATCCCTGGCGTCTCACCGATTCGTGTGTCCAACCTGCACCGCCCGGTACTGATCGACACCCGCACCGGCAAGGCGGCGTGCCCGCCGTACGATGCGCAGTACAACCGCGAAGAAGTATTCGAATTCTGGCCCAGCGACGTACAACGTCTGTACCGCGCCGCCGGCCTGCCCCGCCGCACACCGCCCAACGTGATGAAAAATTGCCAGCCCAACCGCATCAGCGACCAGAGCGAAGCACCGCAAATCCGCTCACCGCTGACTCAGGTGAGCTACCAGCTACGCCTGTCCCAGCCCCAGGAAAGCATCCCGCTGAACGCCAACGCCGCCAGCGATGCGGCGACCCTGTACTGGTTCGCCGACCAGACATTGATCGGCCAGGGCCCGCCGCAAACCACGCTGAACTGGCGTCCGGGCAAGTCCGGGGAGTATCGGTTGCGGGTCAGTGATGATCAGGGGCGCAGTGCGAGTCGGGGGCTGCGGGTGGAGTTTGTGCCTTAAGTATGGCGGTTGTTCTCAACAACCTCTATGTAGCTCGACTCCCCACCCCCTGCCGCACCCGACAACCAACCCCAGACAAAACTCAGGCGAGTACGCCCAGACTTATCCACAGCCACCGTGCCCCGCGACCAACCGGACAACAGTTCACCGTCCAGCGTCAGGCACTGGAAAAGCAGCTCGAGGGTATCGGCGCCGGTTACGCGTCCGACTTGCGTGCCCAGGCGAATTCGACCGCCCTGGTAGGTACTGGAAATGGCGTCACCCTCGACAAGGTAGTGAAACACCGTGCCGGCACCGGATAACCCGTGGGTGTTGTTGGCGACCGCAAATCGACGATTGTGCAAACGCTCGCCGAGTTGGGAAAAAGGAGGTGTCATCACTGTCGCGTCCTTGCGTGGGCGTCTGGAGGTCCAACGCGGGTGAATTTTGAGAATTAAAGCTGTCTTAGCCAGCCCCCAAAACTCGCGGCCTCCAGCCGTCACAAGAATCGCGCAAAACTGTCGCAACCTCCCAAGAAGCCTGCAGATACCAACGCGCTTGAGAATTAAAGCTGTCGCAACTATAACTGATGCACGTCTGTGTCAGCTCTGGGCACTGCCGTTGATGCAGAACTGGCCCAGCTGACGACCTAACGCTGACCTACGTCTCATCGGAAAAAGACCAGAGCGGCCTTTAGAATCATATTTCTGTGTCAAAGGAGGATGGACCAGAAAGCTTGCACGGCTATTTGAGGCAGTTGGTCGCGTATTTTTTTGCGTTTGGCAGAGCAGAAACTTTGACCATAAGTCTAGATCATAACAACTTGATTCCGTTTATGATGTTCATACCGAATAGATATCAAGGACGAAGGGGGGAGCATGTCAAACACAGTGACAACGGTCTGCTATCTGTGTGGGTTACACCCCACGGGGGAAGAAAGCCATATTATACCAAGGTTTGTGTCGACCAGAATCGCCAGAGACTGCGGAGGATTTTCGTTCAGAGAAGCATCGAATCCCAATCAGGTGATTCAGGATACGATTTCGTTTCCACTACTATGCGAAAAATGTGAGGATCGTTTTGGTGTCTGGGAAGACGAATTCGCAATAGAAACGTACCGTCCCTACTTCGATGCGCCTGCTCACCCTGTAATTTTAAGCCCCAGCACATACGATTTAATGGTTTCTATAACTTGGCGGATACTGAAATATACTCTTTTAGAGCACCCACCAACTCTGAGTTTTAGTTACTTCCATGAGGCGGAAAAGTCTTGGCGTGAGTATCTCCTAAAAGAGCGGAAAAGTGTCGACCCATTTAATATATATCTAATTTTAGATGATGACTTTTCAGACTCTACAATTAAATCTTCCAAAGCTTTAAGCCGCACCCACCTAAGACATACCATTGTTCAGGGGATATTTGATATACCATACTTCGGTATGCTACCAATTTTGGGACGCCACGTAGTCATGGCTAAGCTAGGACCATTTATCCTGTATGGATCTATGTTCAATATGGAGAATCTAAGCAACCAGCCGGACTCTTGGTCAGATCTTAAGCTAAGTGTTACTAACACTGCTAGAGTGGCGCCTTCAGAGTTACCAGAGGATTTGGTTTCTCATTTGGATAGGGTGTCTTCTCGAATTACCGAAGGCATGGAGCGCCTCTCTGAACGCCAGAAAGAAAAACAGACCGATTTTGTCAAGAAAAAACTACCAAAAGCAGCTGTAAGGCACCTTGTTGATAGAGACCAGCAAATTTTTGGGGAACCAGAACCCTAGCGCTCCCCCAGAAGATTTCGACACTAAAGGCTTAAAAGATCGCTTAAAACTGAGAATAAGTTAGCCAGATTTCGTGAAAGGGCCGTTGAACCCTTTTATGACCCAGACCTCGAGTCTGCCTACTAGATCGCGTAAAGCTTTCTACTCAACTTAAAACAGGAGAGTTTTTCCTTTGACGGTCATATCTGATTGAACATGGAGAACTGATGATAGAGCTCGTCAAACGTCACAATTGTCACGTGCGAGGCAACCGCCTGCCTTTGCATTTCAAAAGCTTTGAGCTTTATCTTGTCCTCGCCTAGACTTTTGAGAGTCCCTGCAATTATGAAACATTTTGGAGCAAAAACCTCAAATGCTTTTGGGCTGCTGTATGATTTGCCGAAGAAGTTTAAGGTCAATTCATTTCTTTGATTCAACACTTGGCTGATCGTTCCAGACATTTCACTTGAAAAGGGATACGTGCTTCTATATTCAGTACCTAGAAGTTTGGTGCTAGGGGTTTTGATCTCTATCAAGGATATATTGTTATTAATGCTATCCACCAACGCAAAGTCGGCACGTTTGCTGCCAGCGCCTTCGCTGTTGGTGCTGCCAACGTGAAACTCACGTTGCAAAAACACTGCAAACCCTCCAAGAAGCCTTTCTAGTATGCCTTTGCGGGCTTCCAGCTCGGTCTGCCAGAAACTCTCATCGGTGGCTTTTTCAACTGCTGACATTTCCCATACAGATATCGCATCAGCCAAGTCTTCAGAATAAATCCCTCTCTTGATCAGCGGGACAACGTCCTGCTCCAAAAGCATTGAATTAATATCTGTAAATGCATTTATACACAGAGCTGCGAACTCTTTTGCTTCATCTCCAACGTCATTATCATCCATATATTCCTTGAGTTCTACGACGCTACTTTTTGCCCTCAGTCCCAGTTTTACTTTTTCCTCAAACCCAGGAACACCTTTAATGGCTAGCTCAAATGCTTGTCGATCATACGCTTCTCCTAAGACTTCTATGAGCGATTTTTTGGTATGGTCAGCGATAAACTCGAGAAGGTCGCTTAAGCCTTCCTCCATATCATTTTCCGGGTCGAAATGATGGGAAAGCTTATAAGTTAGCGCTTTACTGATATCTTCCGCATCATTTACTCTTGCAGCTAGCAAGTTTCGGGAAAGTTTCATAGACCGCATTATTTCTTCGAACAACGTGTCATCTACACTCATAATATATTCCTTGAGCTTGTCTCAAACCAACATACTGTCAAAAAATCGCTACGATCGATCCACCTGCAGTAGCATAGTGATCGAAAGATACACCAGTTGCCGACAGTCAACGACTGTAGTGGTCAACTAATCTCGGATACCGCATTAAGTTTTTCCTCAGCCACAGCGGGCTGTCAGCTCGCCGTTCCTTGATGGGTATCAAGAAGCGTCTGACTGGAAGCTAGCAGATCAGGGCTAATGCCCTTCGGGCCCATCAAACGACTGCTCTGCCAAGCTCTTCACTTCTCCGGCTCGGAAGCTTCTCGGTATCGATGCGTTTCCGACACGAAATCGATAAATGCCACTGCTGCGGCAACCGCAAGCCGAGCATGCCTGGCTGCAGCCCGCGATGTTGGCCGTCCTTGCCATGTCCGGTACCGTACAAACCTCTCAACTGCGTGAGATTGCTGGTCAACTGAGTGAGGTTGCGGAGGATATTCTTGATGTTTTCAGCGCCCTTAGCTGCTTCACTGACTCCGTCGGGAACCAACTGCAATGCTTTGGTAACCTTCTTTGTCAGATTGCCTAGGTCATCGGCCTTGGTGAACTGAATTTCTCGTTTCGTGAGAATGGACTTACAGCAGCTTTCTACCAGTTCTTTGGCCGTCCCGATCGCCAATTCGGGGTCTGAATCTACGGCATATTCCAGACGTTCAATTTGCTTCGCCATCCATCCGGCGCTCAGCGCCTCGACAACAACTCTCGCTCGCATGACCGACCTGGTTGCGTTCGCTTCTGTCGAAGCGCTGCTTATCAACCGGTAGGAAAAGCGCGGGCGGCCGGCGATTTGCTGCTCCTGGTACAACTCCCAGCCGGAGTTCTGGAGTTGATCGTTGAAATGCTCAACGAGCTTAATCGCTTCTTCTCGTTGGGGGCGAACTACGGGGTGCACCGTTTCGCAGAGAAACCGGAGAAATGCCTCAGCGCTCCCATCGAAGAGGTTGAATCGGGAGTCGCTGAAGACCCAGTCATCATCCCAGTCATCGTTGTTATAGCGATGTTGCCAAATGTCGCCGACGGCGTCTTTGTAGCGATTGTCTGTGGAAGGAAGGGTTTCGAGCTCATACAGGCGACTCAGAAACTCAACATCATTGAGCTCGCCATACCACTTTACGTTCTCTAGACGTAGGCCATCCGTGATGTTTTGCCGCACCGACTTCGGTAGGTTGGAAGACTTCCCGGAACGCCAATCCACCTGATACTCACGTGCAGGTACGATCAGCGCTGAGTACGCGTCGCTTTGCTCGTGCTCAGTTACCGTCCTTAGCGCGGTTGTGATCCTTTCCTGGAGCTGGACCCGTTTGACCCCAAGCTTGGCGTACTCCAAAGCAGGAATGATAAAGTGGATTTCCCAATAGTTGGTTCCGCCATTCCAGTTGTCGTTGCCTGTCAGTACCGCATTCGCAGGATGACCGCGGACTACCTCCGCCGCCTCATCAGCACCCTCTGCGCGGAGAACCGCGTATACCGTCGCCAAAAGCGGCTCAATTTCGGTTTGCTCCATACGGCCCCCAATCCAGATAACTGAGAGTCATCGTAGCTAGCAGGAAGGGCCATCTGCTATCAAAAAATAGATAGGTCGGTGAAAAGCTAAACCCGAGGCATGCCCAGCAAACCAGGGGCCATTCGCATGCCTTTCAGTTTTCAGCCCTTTCCCTACTTGTGGTCCTCATTCCCTGAACCTGCAAGCGTGCCTTCCCTTCAGCTAACCCCGCTTACGAGATGTAGACCCTGTCCGAGACGGCGACGCCACTTCCTCCGCTGCCAGCCGGATTACCTCCCAACAGAGTGTCAGCCGACGGTGATGAACCGAATCAAAACCCATCCTGTTGGCGCTGATTGAAAACTGACCCACCCTGCCGATTGAAAATTGACCCAGGACGGATTGCTAATTTCTGTCCCAGCAATTGTGGATAAGCTTAGCAGCAGTGTTCCGATTAAAGACGCATCAAGCCCCACCGCATGCAGCAGGGCATTTATGGTGCGGATCAAAATGGCTCATCGTCCTCGATATCATTTCCGTCCTTTCGCTTTCGTTCGCGTGTTTTGATCTTTGTCTGGGCAGCCAATGTGCTGTGTTGCAGGCGGTAAGACTCGTTGCCTGTTTCAACGATATGGCAGTGGTGTGTCAGCCGATCCAGCAGCGCCGTAGTCATTTTGGCGTCGCCAAACACACTCGACCATTCCGAGAAGCTCAGGTTGGTGGTGATAACCACGCTGGTGTGTTCGTACAGTTTGGACAGCAGGTGAAATAACAGGGCACCGCCGCTTTGACTGAAGGGCAAATACCCCAGCTCATCGAGTATCACCAGGTCTGTTCGTAGCAGTCCCTGGGCGATTCGGCCTGCCTTACCATCGTACTTTTCACGCTCCAGCAGATTGACCAGATCCACCGTGGAGAAAAAGCGCACGCGTTTGTTGTGGGCCGTAATTCCGGATACAGCCAAGGCACTGGCCAGGTGTGTTTTCCCGGTTCCAGGGCCGCCGATGAACACGACATTCTGCGCGGTTTCAGTGAACGCTAAGCTGGATAGATCGCTGACCAGCCGGGCATCAGCGCTGGAAGCGCTGAAGTCAAAGCCAGCTAAGTCACGGTGCATGCGGAGTTTTGCCATGTTCATCTGATGATTCACCGAGCGCACCGCGCGATCTGCATGTTCCTGCTGAAGCAGATGTTCCAGCAGCCATTTCGATGAAGCCGTCGACGCTGTTCCTTGAGATACCAGTTCTTCCCAAGCACTGGCCATGCCGTGCAGGCGCAGTTCTTTGAGTTCAGTCATCAGGTCACGCATTGCGATTCTCCTCATCGGTCGTACGGAGCCGGTCGTAGCGCGCCGTATTGGCAACAGGCGCGACCTTGAGTTGCAGGCTGGTTTCTACACAGGGAGGTGGTGCGGTGGAGGTCAGGCGGGCAAGGACATTGAGGATGTGATCGGCGCTCAGACTTCCCGATTCAAGTACCAGCTCCACCGCCACCAGCACAGGTTCGAGACCCGCAATTGGCACAGCAGCCAGTACCTGCATCATGATTCGATCACCGTTGGTGTGACGCCTCAGCCCTCGTTTGAGAAGCCGTAACGGTTTTGGCAGATCAGCAAATGGCGCGCCATTGCGCAGTGCACCAGGCTTGCGTTCGATGAGTGGGATGTAGTGCTGCCAGTCAAAACTGACCTGATCTCGATCAAAGAGGCGCTCATGGCTGGCGATCACCGTTTCGTCGGCAATGACCACGATCCGCTAAGGGTACAAACGGCTGCTGACCCACTGACCAACACGCTCGCAAGGCACCGAATAACGATTGCGCGCCACGCTGATCAGGCAGGTGCTAGAGACACGGACGGTGCGTTCCACGTAGCCATCAAAGGCCGTCGGCATCGGCATCATTTCAGCCTGCTCCAGCTCCAGGACTTCTGCCACCGTCAAACCGTTGTACTGCGGATGTACAAGTTCGGCCCAGAGCGTACGACAGCGTTGGCCGAGCCAGACGTTCAGCTCCTCGAAGGTATGGAACATGCAGTTTTGAGCATCGAGCCAGATTCGTCTCCGGCTGTCCTGCACGTTCTTTTCGACGATGCCTTTCTCCCAGCCAGAGGCCACGTTGCAGAAGTCCGGATCGAACAGATAGTGCGCGCACATCACGGAAAACCGGGCGTTGACCGTGCGGCCTTTGCCTTTGTTGACCTTGTCGACAGCCGTTTTCATGTTGTCGTAGATGCCGCGACGTGGCACGCCACCCAACGCTCCAAACGAACGGGTATGGGCATCAAACAGCATCTCGTGGCCTTGGCTGGGGTACGCAACCAACCAGAATGCGCGACTGGCGCACAGCTTCATGTGGGAGACCTGGATACGTCGAAACAGGCCACCGATCAGCAGACTCTCTTCGCTCCAGTCAAATTGAAACGCCTCGCCGAGCGCAAAAGTCAGCGGTACAAAAGCGCGTAAAGACTTGCCTTGCTCACCTCGCCAAGAGCGTACAAACGCCGTGAGCTGGCTGTAGCCGCCGTCGTAACCCTCGGCCTTGATCTGCTCGAAAAAAAGCGCTTTGGCGCTCCTGCGGTTGTGTTTTGGCCGGAACGAATCGGCCTTGAGCGCCTGTTCCAGCGTCTCGTGGAAAGGGCTGAGTTTGTTGAAGGTTGCGCACCGTTGGTACGCCGGCTGAGTGGCTTCGGGCGCTCTGACCCATTTTCGGATGGTGTTTCTAGAAAGCCCGGTACGCTTGGCTATCTGATGCAGCGAGAGCTTGTCGCGGAAGTACATCCGCCGGATTTTCCCCAACATTTCCATGCTGATCACCCTGTGTTCTCCTGCTCAAAAAGTGAGCAGAAGCAGTTGAACACCTGGGTCAGTTTTCAGTCGGCAGAACAGCCTCTACTGGGTCAGTTTTCGGTCAGCGGCAACACGTCGAAGCGCCAGCGCATCCAAATTTGGAGTTGAAGGCGCTTCACAGAGTTGCCTGCCTTTACACCCTCTCCACATCACATCCAGGCTGTGCCCCTTATAGGAAAAGGGCCTTTCGCAGAAGTGGCAACGCTCTAAAAGGACCGTGTTGTGTTTGTGGCACACCGTCACCTTAGGATAGGTGTAGCGCCTCCAGTAGGAAAACCCCTGGCTTTCCAAATCCTCCCTGACACAGTCCGGGCAGTAGGCAGAGCTGAGCATGTCTAGGCGGGAGGCCTTCGAAGCGTACAGAGGTCCAGAATAGGAGATGTCCTGGTCGACCTTGATAACATGCTTCGCTGCCAACATTGTGTGGTTGTGAACCAACCGGTTAAACCCGTAGCAGCCTCCCCAGCCTGTAAGTCCAGCAATTTTTCGCAACTGCTTGGTGTCGAAGGAGCTGCGAGGAGACAGATCATCTAGTAGGGAGAGCTCTGGCGAGTACTGATTGATATGAATTGTTCGTATCACAAACGAGATGAGGGATTCATCGGGCTGGATCTGCAAAAGCATCAGAAGGTCCTGAGGTTGGCTGCGGCCGAGTGTAGGCACCAAACGAAAAACGCTATTGCATGAGGGATGCCGTGAAACGGCTCCCTGAAAGCTGCGACAATTTTTTATCTTCTAAACCACCGGAGAAAGCGTCACTGGCTAGTCAAGCGGAGGATCGGAGGCGCCAGCGACAGACTTTATTTAGTTCCGACAGACTTTATTTCGTAGCTTCAAGCGGGCCTCCAGACGCAGGGCGGGTTATTCCACCGTCACCGACTTGGCCAGGTTGCGCGGCTGGTCAACGTCGGTGCCCTTGAGCACGGCCACGTAGTACGACAGCAGCTGCAGCGGGATGGTGTAGAGGATCGGCGACAGGGTGTCGTTGATGTGCGGCATGTTGATGACGTGGGTGCCTTCGCCGTTGGTCATGCCGGCTTTCTCGTCGGCGAAGACCACCAATTGGCCGCCACGGGCGCGCACTTCCTGCAGGTTGGATTTGAGTTTTTCCAGCAGTTCGTTGTTCGGCGCCACGGTGACCACCGGCATGTCGTCATCCACCAGGGCCAACGGGCCGTGTTTGAGCTCACCGGCCGGGTAGGCTTCGGCGTGGATGTAGGAGATTTCCTTGAGCTTGAGGGAGCCTTCCATCGCCACCGGGTATTGCGCGCCACGGCCCAGGAACAGGGTGTGGTTCTTGTCGGCGAACAACTCGGCGACTTTTTCCACAACGCTGTCCATGGCCAGGGCTTCGCCCAAGCGGGTCGGCAGGCGGCGCAGTTCTTCGACCAGCGTGGCTTCGACGCCGCTGGCCAGGGTGCCGCGTACTTGGCCCAGGGACAGGGTCAACAGCAGCAGGCCCACCAGTTGGGTGGTGAAGGCTTTGGTGGAGGCCACGCCGATTTCGCGACCGGCCTGGGTCAGCAGGGTCAGGTCGGATTCACGCACCAGGGAGCTGATGCTGACGTTGCAGATCGCCAGGCTGGCGAGGAAGCCCAGCTCTTTGGCATTGCGCAGGGCGGCCAGGGTGTCGGCGGTTTCGCCGGACTGTGAGATGGTCACGAACAGGGTGTCGGGCTGTACCACCACTTTGCGGTAGCGGAACTCGCTGGCCACTTCGACCTGGCACGGGATGCCGGCCAGTTCTTCCAACCAGTAACGGGCAACCATGCCGGCGTGGTAGCTGGTGCCGCAGGCAACGATTTGCACATTGCGTACTTTGGCGAACAGCTCGGCGGCTTGTGGGCCGAAGGCGTTGACCAGTACGTGTTTGTCGCCCAGGCGACCTTCCAGGGTGCGTTGCACCACGGCCGGTTGCTCGTGGATTTCCTTGAGCATGAAGTGGCGGAATTCACCTTTGTCGGCCGCTTCGGCACCGTCGCGGTATTGCACGGCTTCGCGTTCGACGGATTGACCGTTCACGTCCCAGATTTGCACGCTTTCACGGCGAATGTCGGCGATATCGCCCTCTTCGAGGTACATGAAGCGGTCAGTGACCTGGCGCAGG
Source organism: Pseudomonas lactucae (assembly GCF_016937615.1). GTDB lineage: Bacteria > Pseudomonadota > Gammaproteobacteria > Pseudomonadales > Pseudomonadaceae > Aquipseudomonas > Aquipseudomonas lactucae. Next base: position 51,984 of record NZ_JAFHKI010000163.1, read on the forward strand.
GCAAGTTGGTCGGACGCAAGGAAGTTTTCCCCCAGGCCCAGGCCGATCACCAGCGGACTGCCACTGCGAGCAGCAACCACCCGGTCAGGTTGGCTGGCGCTGATCACGGCCAGGCCGTAGGCGCCGTGCAGTTCCTTGACCGTGGCCTTGAGGGCGGTGGTCAGGTCGCTGTGGTCCTTGAGTTTGTGGTTGAGCAGGTGGGCAATGACTTCGGTGTCGGTGTCCGAAGTGAATACGTAGCCCAGGCCCTTGAGCTGTTCGCGCAACACTTCGTGGTTTTCGATGATGCCGTTGTGCACCACGGCCAGGTCACCGGAGAAGTGCGGATGGGCGTTACGCTCGCACGGTGCGCCGTGGGTGGCCCAGCGGGTGTGGGCAATCCCTAAGCGCCCCACCAGCGGCTCGCCGGCCAGGGCCTGGTCCAGTTCGCTGACTTTACCTGGGCGACGCACGCGCTCAAGCTTGCCGGCGTTGGTGAAAACCGCCACACCAGCGCTGTCATAGCCGCGGTATTCGAGGCGCTTGAGGCCTTCGATCAGGATCGCGGTAACGTTACGTTCGGCAACTGCGCCAACAATTCCACACATGGTGTTTCTCCTAGATGATTGCCGCGCATATCAGCGTAATGCCGCGGGCTTGGATCTGGTCGCGGGCCTCCAGCGGCAGGCGATCATCGGTGATAAGGGTATGGACGCTGCTCCAGGGCAGTTCCAGGTTGGGAATCTTGCGGCCGATCTTGTCGGATTCGACCATCACCACTACTTCACGGGCGACCTCGGCCATCACGCGGCTCAGGCCCAGCAGTTCATTGAAGGTGGTGGTACCGCGCTCCAGATCGATGCCATCGGCACCGATGAACAGTTGATCGAAGTCGTAGGAACGCAGTACCTGCTCGGCCACCTGGCCCTGAAACGAATCCGAATGCGGGTCCCACGTGCCGCCGGTCATCAACAACACCGGTTCATGTTCCAGTTCGCTCAACGCGCTGGCCACGTGCAGGGAGTTGGTCATGACGACCAGGCCAGGCTGGTGGCCCAGTTCCGGGATCATGGCGGCGGTGGTGCTGCCGCTGTCGATGATAATGCGGGCGTGTTCGCGCAAGCGCACCACGGCAGCACGGGCAATGGCGCGTTTGTAGACCGAGATAGGTTGGGCGGGGTCGCCGACCAGCTCCTGAGGCATGGTGATAGCGCCACCGTAGCGGCGCAGCAGCAGGCCGTTGCTTTCGAGGGCGGCCAAGTCTTTGCGGATGGTCACTTCCGAGGTTTCGAAACGCTTGGCCAATTCGTCCACGCTGACTTCGCCTTGTTCGTTGAGCAAGGTGAGGATGTTGTGGCGACGTTGCGGTGTATTTCGTTTCGACATGGCGATGATAAGTTTCGTTTCGAAAGATAACGAAGGCAATCAAAACCTATTGGCGAAAGATCGTCAAGCGTTTGGAACAGATTCTTCCAACAATACAGGCCAAATGTGGGAGGGGGCTTGCCCCCGATTGCGGTGGATCAGTCCACAAAATCATCGACTGAAAATCCGCCATCGGGAGCAAGCC
>NZ_JAFHKI010000164.1 GCF_016937615.1 Pseudomonas lactucae
TGACCCACCGCCATCGGGGGCAAGCCCCCTCCCACATTAGATCTCCAGTGTGCTTTAGCTGGCAATCAATTGGCGCAGCACATAGTGCAAAATCCCGCCTGACTTGAAGTACTCCACTTCATTGAGCGTGTCGATCCGGCACAGCACCTCGACCTTCTCCTTACTGCCATCCTCCCGCGTAATCACCAGCGTCAGGTTCATGCGTGGCACGATGTCCACGTCCGTCAGGCCGAGGATGTCGATCTTCTCCTTGCCGGTCAGCTTGAGCGTCTTGCGGTTCTGATCCAGCTTGAACTGCAACGGCAGCACGCCCATGCCCACCAGGTTGGAGCGGTGGATGCGCTCGAAACTCTCGGCGATCACCGCCTTGACCCCCAGCAGGTTGGTGCCCTTGGCCGCCCAGTCGCGGCTCGAGCCGGTGCCGTATTCTTGCCCGGCGATCACCACCAGCGGCGTGCCCGAGGCCTGGTATTTCATCGAGGCGTCGTAGATCGGCATCTTCTCGCCGGTGGGGATATACAGCGTATTACCGCCTTCCTCGCCGCCGAGCATTTCGTTGCGGATACGGATATTGGCGAAAGTGCCGCGCATCATCACTTCATGGTTACCCCGGCGTGAGCCGTAGGAGTTGAAGTCACGCGGTTCCACGCCTTGCTCGCGCAGGTAGTGGCCGGCGGGGCTGTCGACCTTGATGTTGCCGGCGGGGGAGATGTGGTCGGTGGTCACCGAATCCCCCAGCAGGGCCAGCACGTTGGCGCCTTTGACGTCTTCGATCACCGGCAGCGGGCCGGCAATGTTGTCGAAGAACGGCGGGTGCTGGATGTAGGTGGAGTCCGGCTGCCATACGTAAGTGGCGGCCTGCGGCACTTCAATGGCCTGCCACTGCGCGTCGCCGGCAAACACCTCGGCGTATTCCTTGTGGAACATGCCGGTACTGACCTGCGCCACCGCGTCGGCGATCTCCTGGCTGCTCGGCCAGATGTCCTTGAGGTAGACCGGCTTGCCGTCCTTGTCGTTACCCAGCGGCTCGCTGCTGATATCGATGCGCACGGTACCGGCCAGGGCATAAGCGACCACCAGCGGCGGCGAAGCCAGCCAGTTGGTTTTGACCAGTGGGTGCACGCGGCCTTCGAAGTTGCGGTTGCCCGACAGCACCGAGGCGACGGTGAGGTCGGCCTTCTGGATGGCTTTTTCAATCGGCTCGGGCAACGGACCGGAGTTGCCGATGCAGGTGGTGCAGCCATAGCCCACCAGGTCGAAGCCGAGCGCGTCCAGGTACTGGGTGAGGCCGGCGGCCTTGTAGTAATCGGTGACCACTTTGGAACCGGGCGCCAGGGAGCTTTTGACCCAGGGTTTGCGGGTCAGGCCTTTTTCCACGGCTTTTTTGGCGACCAGCCCGGCGGCCATCATCACGCTGGGGTTGGAGGTATTGGTGCAGGAAGTGATGGCGGCGATGACCACCGCGCCGTTTTTCAGGCGGTAGGTGTTGCCTTCGTATTCGTAATCGGCTTCGCCCACCAGGTCGGCATTGCCCACGGCCACGCCGCCACCGCCTTCGCTTTCCAGGCGGCCTTCTTCCTTGTTGGTGGGTTTGAACTGCAGGTCGAGGAAGTCACTGAAGGCCTGGCCGACATTCGGCAGGGCGACGCGGTCCTGCGGGCGTTTCGGCCCGGCGAGGCTGGCTTCGACGCTGCCCATGTCCAGGGCCAGGCTGTCGGTGAACACAGGCTCCTGGCCAGCATTGCGCCACAGGCCCTGGGCCTTGGTGTAGGCCTCCACCAGTTTGACGGTTTCGGCCGGGCGTCCGGACAGGCGCAGATAGTCGACGGTGACCTCATCCACTGGGAAAAAGCCGCAAGTGGCGCCGTATTCCGGAGCCATGTTGGCGATGGTCGCGCGATCCGCCAGGGGCAGATCGGCCAGGCCGTCGCCGTAGAACTCGACGAATTTACCCACCACGCCCTTTTTGCGCAGCATCTGGGTCACGGTCAGCACCAGGTCGGTGGCGGTGATGCCCTCTTTGAGTTTGCCGGTGAGCTTGAAGCCGATCACTTCCGGAATCAGCATCGACACCGGTTGGCCGAGCATCGCCGCTTCCGCCTCGATCCCGCCGACGCCCCAGCCGAGTACGCCGAGGCCGTTGATCATGGTGGTGTGTGAGTCGGTGCCTACCAGCGTGTCGGGGAAGGCGTAAGTGCGGCCGTCTTCGTCTTTGGTCCACACGGTGCGGCCCAGGTATTCGAGGTTGACCTGATGGCAGATGCCGGTGCCCGGCGGCACCACGCTGAAGTTGTCGAAGGCGCTCTGGCCCCAGCGCAGGAAGGCGTAGCGTTCGCCGTTGCGCTGCATTTCGATGTCGACGTTTTGTTCGAAGGCGTCGGCGTTGCCGAACTTGTCGACCATCACCGAGTGGTCGATCACCAGGTCCACCGGTGACAGCGGGTTGATGCGCTGCGGGTCGCCACCGGCCTTGGCCACGGCGGTGCGCATGGCGGCCAGGTCGACCACGGCGGGCACCCCGGTGAAGTCTTGCATCAGCACACGGGCGGGGCGGTATTGGATCTCGCGGTCGGACTGGCGCTCTTTGAGCCAGGCGGCAATGGCCTTGAGGTCGGCACCGGTGACGGTCTTGTTGTCTTCCCAGCGCAGCAGGTTTTCCAGCAGCACCTTGAGCGACATCGGCAACTTGTCCAGGTCGCCCAGGCGCTTGGCGGCTTCGGGCAGGCTGAAGTAGTGATAGGTTTTGCTGTCTATTTGCAGGGTCTTGAGGGTACTCAGGCTATCAAGCGATGACATGACACGACTCCTTTTGGTCCGCACGGCTACGGACCTGACGGGACGAACAGAGCTATCAACTTAGCGCTGTTTTCATTAGCAGGCTAATAACTGGACTCTATGGTTAAGTCCAAGGTTCCGAACTCGGCTATCATGCGCGCGTTTTCATGACAGGCATTGCGATAGCGCAATGCCGGTTGATTCACCAGGAGATGCAATGAACACCCTTTTTATGCACTGCCGTCCGGGCTTTGAAGGCGAAGTCTGTTCCGAGATCGCGGAACACGCCGCGCGCCTGAACGTTTCCGGTTACGCCAAGGCCAAGACCGGCAGCGCCTGCGCCGAATTTGTCTGCACCGAAGAAGATGGCGCCCAGCGCCTGATGCACGGCCAGCGCTTTGCCGAGCTGATCTTCCCCCGGCAGTGGGCGCGTGGGGTGTTCATCGACCTGCCGGAAACCGACCGCATCAGCGTGATCCTCGCCCACCTGCGCGCGTTTCCGGTGTGTGGCAGCCTGTGGCTGGAGATGGTCGACACCAACGACGGCAAGGAACTGTCGAATTTCTGCAAAAAGTTCGAAGTGCACCTGCGCAAAGCGTTGTTGAATGCCGGCAAGCTGGTGGACGACCCGAGCAAGCCGCGCCTGCTGCTGACATTCAAGAGTGGCCGCGAAGTGTTCATGGGCCTGGCCGAGTCGAATAACTCGGCGATGTGGCCCATGGGCATCCCGCGCCTGAAGTTTCCACGGGACGCGCCAAGCCGTTCGACCCTGAAGCTGGAAGAGGCCTGGCACCACTTTATCCCTCGCGACCAGTGGGACGAACGTCTGCATGGCGACATGACCGGCGTCGACCTCGGTGCCGCGCCGGGCGGCTGGACCTGGCAACTGGTCAACCGTGGCATGCTGGTGACTGCTATCGACAACGGTCCCATGGCCGAAAGCCTGATGGACACCGGCCTGGTGCAGCACTTGATGGCCGACGGCTTCACCTTCGTGCCCAAGCAGCCGGTGGACTGGATGGTATGCGACATCGTCGAGAAACCCGCGCGCAACGCGGCATTGCTGGAAACCTGGATCGGCGAGGGGTATTGCCGTGAGGCGGTGGTAAACCTGAAGTTGCCGATGAAGCAGCGCTATGCCGAGGTCAAGCGCCTGCTGGAACGCATCGAAGACGGCTTCAAGGCGCGCGGCATTCGCGTGGAAATCGGCTGCAAGCAGCTGTATCACGACCGTGAGGAAGTGACGTGCCACCTGCGTCGGCTGGTGGATGTGAAGAAAACCAAGGCCCGCTGAACTGAGCGCCGGTTTCAGGAGTAGACGATGAGCGATATTTTCGACACCGCCGTTGATGGCACCCTCGACGCAACGGGCCTCAATTGCCCTGAGCCGGTGATGATGCTGCACCAACACATCCGCGACCTGGCGCCCGGCGGCCTGCTCAAGGTGATCGCGACCGACCCGTCGACCCGCCGCGATATCCCCAAGTTCTGCGTGTTCCTTGATCACGAACTGGTGGATCAGCAGGAACAGGCCGGTACCTACCTGTACTGGATCCGCAAGAAGGCCGATTAAGCCCGCGCCTTGTCGGCCCGGATGCGCCGGCGTGCACTGCGCGCCAGGCGCACCAGCAACATCCCGGCCGCGCAACTCAGGCCCACGATCAGCCCCTGCCACAAGCCGCTTGGGCCGCTGGGTTCGCCCAGCCAGTGGGTCAGCCCCATGGCGTAACCCACCGGCAGCCCCACGCCCCAATAGGCAAACAGGGTCAGCACCATGGTGACGCGGGTGTCCTGGTAGCCACGCAGGGCGCCGGCGGCGGTGACCTGGATCGAGTCGCTGAACTGGAACAGCGCGGAAAACACGATCAGCGTCGACGCCAGGTGGATCACTATCGGGTCCGGCGTGTAGATCGCCGCGATCTGCTCGCGAAACACCAGCATCAGGCCGCACGACAGGCAGGCATACGCCAGCGCGGTGCCCATGCCGACCCCGGCGGCGAAGCGGGCTTCCCGCGCCTCGCCACGCCCCAGGGCCTGGCCGACCCGCACGGTGATAGCCATGCTCAGGGAGTAGGGGATCATGAACACCAGCGAGCTGACGTTCAGCGCGATCTGATGCCCCGACACCACTGTAGCCCCCAGGCTGCCGAGCAGCAGGGCGATCACCGCGAAGATGCTCGATTCGGCAAAGATCGCCACGCCAATCGGCAGGCCAATCCCCAGCACGCGTTTGATCACCGCCCATTGCGGCCAGTCGAAGCGTTTGAACAATTCGCTGCTCTGGTAGGCGGCTCCCCAGCGCGTCCAGGCGGCCAGGCCGAGCATCATCACCCACATCGCAATGGCCGTGGCCCAGCCGCAGCCCACGCCGCCCATGGCCGGCACGCCAAAGTGGCCGTAGATGAAGATGTAGTTCAGCGGAATATTCAGCGCCAGGCGACCAGGCCCAGGACCATGCTGGGCCGGGTGCGGCCCAGGCCATCGCTGAAGCAGCGCAGCACGTAATACAGTGCAACCGCCGGCATACCGGCGGCGATGCCATGCAGGTAGCCCATGGACGGGGCGATCAGGTCAGGCTCGACCTTCATCGCCTGCAGGATCGGTTGGGCGCACAGCAACAGCAGGCGCCGATGATCCCCACCACGACGGCCAGCCACAATGACTGACGCACCAACGGCCCGATCTCGCTGAACTGGCCCGCGCCGTAGCGCTGGGCGACTTTCGGCGTGGTCGCCAGCAAGGTACCGGTCATCAGCAGGTACACCGGGATCCAGATCGAGTTGCCCAGGCCCACCGCCGCCAAGTCCTGGGGGCTGACCCGCCCGGCCATTACCGCGTCGACGAAACTCATGGCCGTGGTGGCCAGTTGGCCGATCATGATCGGCAGCGCGAGCGTCATCAGGCCGCGCACTTCCTGGCGGACGCGGGCGGGGCGGGTGAGGGGGGCGGTGGCAGTGTTCACGTACGGGTGTCCAATAGAGAGGCGCGCAAGGACGGCGGATTCTACGCCTTGACGCATCAGTCAGGAAAAAACCTGTGTTAGCGATTTGTAAGCACTCCAAGATCGCTGCCCCTCCGACATTGGAGATCGCATCCCTGTACACTGCCGATCCGCCAAAGGAGCCTGCCATGCTGATTGTTGCCGACGAAAATATCCCGCTGCTCGATGCATTTTTCCAAGGATTTGGCGAGATTCGCCGGGTGCCCGGCCGTTCCATTGACCGCGCCACGGTCGAGCAGGCCGACGTGTTGCTGGTGCGCTCGGTGACCAACGTCAATCGTGCGTTGCTGGAGGGCACGAAGGTGCGGTTTGTCGGCACCTGCACCATCGGCACCGATCACCTGGACCTCGGCTACTTCAAGCAGGCCGGTATCCAGTGGTCCAGCGCCCCCGGCTGTAACGCGCGTGGGGTGGTGGATTATGTGCTGGGCAGCCTGCAGACCCTGGCCGAGATCGAAGGCGTCGACCTCACCACACGCACCTATGGCATCGTCGGTGCCGGTGAAGTGGGCGGGCGCCTGGTCAAGGCACTCAAGGGCCTGGGCTGGAAGGTGCTGGTGTGCGACCCGCCGCGGCAGATCGCCGAAGACGGCGATTATGTGAGCCTGGCGCAGATCGTCGAGCAGTGCGATGTGATCAGCCTGCACACTCCGCTGACCAAATCCGGCAACGGCTCCACCTGGCATTTGCTTGATCGCCAGCGCCTCGAACAGCTTAAGCCGGGCACCTGGCTGATCAACGCCAGCCGTGGCCCGGTGGTGGACAACGCCGCCTTGCGCGAGGTGCTGCTGGAACGCGAAGACCTGCAAGCGGTGCTGGACGTGTGGGAAGGCGAACCCGCGGTGGATGTCGAGCTGGCCGACCTGTGCGTACTGGCCACCCCGCATATCGCCGGCTACAGCCTTGAAGGCCGCCAGCGCGGCACGGCGCAGATTTACCAGGCGTTCTGTGCGCACCTGGGCGAGGTGCCGAGCATCCAGTTGAGCGACCTGCTGCCACCCTTGTGGCTGGCCGAGGTGCACTTGAATGCTGCAACCGACCCGGCGTGGGCGCTGGCGACCTTGTGCCGCAGCGTGTACGACCCGCGCCGCGATGATGCGGATTTTCGTCGCAGCCTTGTAGGGTCGGTGGAGGAGCAGCGTACGGCGTTCGACCTGCTGCGCAAGCACTACCCCGCACGCCGTGAGATCGAGGGGCTGAAGGTGCGGATCAATGGCGAATCCGCCGCGCTGTTGCAGATCGTCTCGGCCCTCGGTGCCGAAGCGATTTAACCCGCATAAAAAACCCGGCCATGGAGGCCGGGTCTGAAAGAACGCGAGCGCTTCAGCCTTGCTGGGCAGGTTTGACCAGGCGCTGTTCCAGTTCGCTGCAGGCTTGCTGGATCATTTCTTCGGTAATCTGCACTTCACGGCCCTTGGCGTCGATGTACGAGCAAGGCAGCTGCTGCGGCTGGCGGATTACTTCAATCTTGGCATCGCTGCTGTTTTGCAAGGTCATGGCCTGTCTCCTCATCAGGTTGTGTACCTACTCTAAAACCCCCGCGTGACCGCGCTGTTACAACTCCCTGCCGGTCACGGGTTCGAACACCCAGTCCACCAGAAATGGCGACCGATTTCCAGCCGGGCGTTAGACCGATAGCCTCTAGCGGTCTGCATCGGCGGGCATAATTAACCTGACTCATTGCTATTTGCCCAAGTTCCCCCAATGTTGAGGATAGGTTCTTCATTGGTGATCCCGCTATGCTCTCAGTCCGTCAACGCCGCGCGATTCGTCTGGCCAGCCGTTTTATCGCACCTTACCGTTGGCAGGCGCTGGGTGCCTTGCTGGCGCTGATCGTCACCGCCGGCATCACCTTGTCCATGGGGCAGGGCATTCGCCTGCTGGTCGACCAAGGCTTCATGACCCAGTCACCGCATCTGCTCAACCAGTCCATCGGCCTGTTCATGGTGCTGGTATTGGGCCTGGCGGTGGGCACCTTTGCGCGCTTTTACCTGGTGTCGTGGATCGGCGAGCGGGTGGTGGCGGATATTCGTCGCCAGGTGTTCAACCACCTGATCTACCTGCACCCCGGTTTCTACGAAAACAACCGCAGCTCGGAAATCCAGTCGCGGCTGACCACCGACACCACCTTGCTGCAATCGGTGATCGGCTCGTCGCTGTCGCTGTTCCTGCGCAATGCATTGATGGTGATCGGCGGCATCGTGCTGTTGTTTGTGACCAACCCCAAGCTAACCAGCATCGTGGTGGTGGCGCTGCCGCTGGTGCTGGCACCGATCCTGATCTTCGGCCGCCGCGTGCGCAGCCTGTCGCGGTTGAGCCAGGACCGTATTGCCGATGTCGGCAGCTACGTGTCCGAGACTCTCGGCCAGATCAAGACCGTGCAGGCTTACAACCACCAGCGTCAGGACGAACAACGCTTTGCCGTGACCGTGGAAGAAGCCTTCGCCACCGCGCGCAAACGTATTGCCCAGCGCGCCTGGCTGATTACCCTGGTGATCATGCTGGTGCTCGGCGCCGTGGGTGTGATGTTGTGGGTGGGCGGCATGGATGTGATCAGTGGGCGCATTTCCGGCGGCGAACTGGCGGCGTTTGTGTTCTACAGCCTGATCGTCGGCAGCGCCGTCGGTACGTTGAGTGAAGTGCTGGGCGAATTGCAGCGCGCGGCCGGCGCAGCCGAGCGCATCGGTGAGTTGTTGCAGTCCACCAACGAAATCCAGGCGCCCGCCACCGATACCGTGAAATTGCCGGAGCGGGTCAGTGGGCGCATGGAACTGCAGGACCTGCGTTTTTCCTACCCTTCAAGGCCTGACAGTTACGCCATCGACGGCCTGAGCCTGAGCATCAACCCCGGTGAAACCCTGGCCCTGGTTGGCCCTTCCGGCGCCGGCAAATCGACGATCTTCGACCTGCTGCTGCGCTTCTACGACCCCCAGCACGGGCGCATCCTGCTCGAAGGGCAGGCGCTGACCGAACTCGACCCCATGGACCTGCGCCGTCACTTCGCCCTGGTGTCGCAGAGCCCGGCGTTGTTTTTCGGCAGCGTCGAAGAAAACATCCGCTACGGCAACCCGAACGCCACCCGCGAGCAGGTCGAGGCCGCCGCGCGCATTGCCCACGCCCACGACTTTATCCTGCAAATGCCCAACGGCTATCAGACGCATCTGGGCGATGGCGGCATGGGCCTCTCGGGCGGCCAACGCCAACGCCTGGCCATCGCCCGCGCGTTGCTGGTAGATGCACCGATCCTATTGCTGGACGAAGCCACCAGCGCCCTCGACGCCCAAAGCGAGCACCTGATCCAGCAAGCGTTGCCGCAGTTGATGCAGGGGCGTACCACGCTGGTGATTGCACATCGATTGGCCACCGTGAAGAACGCCGACCGGATTGCGGTGATGGACCAGGGCAAGCTGGTGGCGGTGGGCACGCATCAGCAGTTGATTGCGAGTAATCCGCTGTATGCACGCTTGGCGGCGTTGCAGTTCAGTGATGGCGATCTCTAAGAAGCATCCACAGTTCCAGACACTCCGAATATCCAAATGTGGGAGGGGGCTTGCTCCCGATAGCGGTGGGTCAGCAACAAAAATGCTGACTGAAACACTGCTATCGGGAGCAAGCCCCCTCCCACATTTGTATGTGCTTCGTTCTGCAAATCGAGTGCTTAGTGCAACGGCTCAGCGTCTATTGATCATCAAAATACCGCTCATGCCAATCCACCAACGGCTGTGGCGAATTGAGCTTTTGCCCGTAGATCACCGAATAAGACAGCACGTTCTGCACATACTGGCGGGTTTCGTCGAAGGGGATGCTTTCCACCCATACGTCGAAACTCAGGTGATCGGCCCCGCGCAGCCACTGGCGCACGCGGCCGGGGCCTGCGTTGTAGGCGGCGGAGGCGAGCACGCGGTTGCCGTTGAACTGGCTGTGCACCTGGCTCAGGTAGGCAGCGCCGAGCTGGATGTTTTTATCCGGGTCCAGCACTTGGGCCGGGGAGGCCAGCGGGATGCTGAACTTGCGCGCGGTGTCCTTGGCGGTGCCGGGCATCAGTTGCATCAGGCCGCTGGCGCCGACGCCGGAGCGGGCGTCGTCCATGAAGGCGCTTTCCTGGCGGGTGATGGCAAATACCCAGCTTGAATGCAGGCCACGGACCTTGGCTTCGCGCACCAGGGTGTCGCGGTGGGCCATGGGGAAGCGGATGTCCAGGTCGTCCCAGTACTGCGCCTGGCTGATGGTGCGGATGGCCGGGAAGTACCACTTCATGTCGTAGGCCAGCTTGGCCTGGGCGACCATCTCGTCACGGTTGAAGTGACGGCTGACGTGATACCACTCGCGGCGGCCGTCCACCACCTGACCACGCGCATAAAACTCCAGGGCGCGGCGCACGCCGGGGGTGTTACGGACCTTGTTGATCAGCGCCTGGCTCATCACCAGCGGCTTGTTGTTCAACTGATACGGCGCCTTGGAACGGTCGGCGGCAAGGAAACCATAGAAGTCCCGCTCCCGCGACAGGTTCTTGTACAGCACCAGGGCTTGCGGGTTTTTCGGCTCGGCCAGTTCCAGGCTGCGGGCCTGCCAGTAGCGCCAGCGGTTGGTGGTGGCCAAGTCTTGCGGGAGTTTACGGGTCAACTGGTAGGCATCTTCCCAACGGGCCAGGCGCAACAGCAGGCGCAGGCGCCACTCGGAAACGGTGTTGTCGCGCAGTTCGGGGTCGTACTGGGTCATGACTTCAAGGGCGCGCGGGTCGAAGCGCTTGGCCAGGGTCAGGCCGATTTCGCGGGCGATCGACACTTTTTCGTCACGCGAGAAGTGCATGCTGCTGGCATAGCCGTCGAGCAGGGCCATGGCCTTGTCCGGGTCCTGGCGCGCCAGCGACGTAGGCCCAGGCCCACGGCGTCCGACATGGCCTCGGTGGCCGGCTGGAAGCGTGATGGGTCGCTGAGCATGTCGGGCTTTTGCGCCACGTCCACCATCAGACGGCCTTGAGCGCCGAGGGTAGGCAGGGTTTTCACCAGGCTGTTGGCCAGCGCGTAGTTGCGTGCTTCGGCGGCGAGTTTGGCGCGGTCCCAGATCTTCTGTTCAGTGAGTTGGCCATCGGAGGCCCACTGGCCAAAGGTGACATCACAGGCGGCGGGTTGGGATTTGCCGGTCATCCATAGCTTTTCGGCGGTCTTATAGCCCTCGGCCTTCAGGTTGTGGGTGAGCTGATACTGGCCGTGCAGGCAATCCAGTTCGACGAAATTGAGCTTGGCATCGTAGTACTTTTCAAAGGTCTGCCAGTCGCCACGGTCGGCCAGCCAGCGCAACCAGCGCAGTTTCATCCAGTTGGCCTGGGGCAGGTCGCCGTTTTTGGCGAGGAATTGTTCGATTTCCTCGTTGCTCGCGGTTTTCAGCCGCGCGGTCAGTTCGTCATAGGCCAGGTACGGCGTGAGCGGGTAGTCGGCCAGGGCCTGGCTGTATTGCATGTACGGGCCCGTATCGCCTTTGGCGAGGGCGCGTTTGGCTTCATCGTAATATTGACGTTGGGTGGTGAGGTCCACGGCCTGGGCGGATTGAACGGCGGTGGCGGAAAGAAGCAGACAAGATAAAAAGTTGAAAAGGCGACTGCGCATGAGACGTCCGTGCAGAGAAATCACGACTAGCACCGGCACCGCCGACACTGATTGCCCCTAGCTTAGCCTTTTGCCAGCGGCGGGCGAAAGCTTTGCCGGGCGGTTCGTTCAAGTTCGCCAGAAATGTCCTACAGAACGTATCAGCAGTGAAAATGCGGGCCGCATCCCACCCTCAACTCAGGTAGAATGCGCGCCCAGTTTTTGGAGAAGCGTATGACCCTGCTCAAATTCAGCGATGTGTCCCTTGCTTTCGGCGCTATGCCGTTGTTGGACAAGGTGTCCTGGCAGATCGCCCGTGGTGAGCGGGTGTGCATCATCGGCCGCAACGGCACCGGCAAGTCCAGCATGATGAAGCTGGTCAAAGGCGACCAAAAGCCCGATGAGGGCTCTGTCTGGCGCGCCCCAGGCCTGAAGATCGGCGAATTGCCGCAGGAATTACCGGTGGCCGACGAACGGACAGTGTTCGACGTGGTTGCCGAGGGCCTGGACGGCGTTGGCGAACTGCTTGCGCAGTACCATCATCTGGCGCAGAACTGCGTCACCGAAGCCGACCTGGACAAACTGATGCACGTCCAGCAAGACCTCGAGGCCCGTGACGGCTGGCGTCTTCAGCAACTGGTCGACAGCACCCTGAGCCGCCTGCAACTGCCGGCCGACAAGACCCTCGCCCAGTTGTCCGGCGGCTGGCGTCGTCGCGTGCTGCTGGCCCAGGCGCTGGTGTCCGAGCCCGACCTGCTGCTGCTCGATGAGCCGACCAACCACCTGGACATCGGCGCCATTGCCTGGCTGGAAGAAGCGCTCAAGGATTTCCAGGGCGCCGTGCTGTTCATCACGCACGACCGTTCCTTCCTGCAAAACCTGGCGACGCGCATCCTGGAGCTGGACCGTGGCGGCCTGATCGACTGGAACGGCGACTACGCCAGCTTCCTGGTGCACAAGGAAGCCGCGTTGTCCGCGGAAGAAACCGCCAACGCGTTGTTCGACAAGAAGCTGGCCCAGGAAGAAGTCTGGATCCGCCAGGGCATCAAGGCGCGCCGCACCCGTAACGAAGGCCGCGTGCGTGCGTTGAAAGCGTTGCGTGTCGAGCGCAGCGAACGCCGCGAGCGTACCGGCAAGGCCAATATCCAGCTGGATACCGCCGACAAGTCTGGCAAGCAGGTGATGGTGCTGGAGAATGTCAGCTTCCATCATCCGGACGGCCCGTTCCTGATCAAGGACTTTTCCATGGTCCTGGCACGCGGCGATCGTATCGGCCTGCTGGGCGCCAACGGTACCGGCAAGACCACCTTGCTCAAGTTGATGCTCGGTGGTCTGCAACCGACCAGCGGCAGCGTGGAAGAGGGCACGCGTATCGATGTGGCCTACTTCGACCAGTTGCGCCATCAGTTGGACCTGGAAAAAACCGTGATCGACAACGTGGCCGAAGGCCGCGACTTTATCGACATCGACGGTCAGAGCCGCCATGTGTTGAGCTACCTGGGCGATTTCCTGTTCAGCCCGCAGCGTGCGCGTACGCCGGTCAAAGCCTTGTCCGGTGGTGAGCGTGCGCGTTTGCTGCTGGCCAAGCTGTTCAGCAAGCCGGCGAACCTGCTGGTGCTCGACGAACCGACCAACGACCTCGACGTGGAAACCCTCGAACTGCTGGAAGAGGTGCTGTTGACCTTCAACGGCACCGTACTGATGGTCAGCCACGACCGGGCATTCCTCGACAACGTGGTCACCAGCACCCTGGTCTTCGAAGGTGAAGGCAAGGTGCGCGAGTACGTCGGTGGTTATCAGGACTGGCTGCGCCAGGGTGGTTCGCCGCGTTTGCTGGGTGTGACCGAGAGCAAGTCCGGCAAGGCCGACTTGAACTCGGCGGTGGTGGCACCTGCCGCTGCTGCCGCACCGGCACAGGAAGCCGCGCCCGCCGCCAAGAAGAAGCTCAGTTACAAGCTGCAACGGGAACTGGAAGCCTTGCCGGGTGATATCGACGCCAAGGAACAGCAGATCGCCGCGGTAGAAGCAGAAATGGCCGACGCGGGTTTCTACCAGCGTCCTGCGGCGGAAACCGCCAAGGTCATCGCTTCGCTGGAGACGTTGAACCAGGAGCTGGAAGTGCTGGTTGAGCGTTGGGCTGAGTTGGATGCCTGAGTGATTCGCGGGCAATAAAAAAGCCCGGCGCTCTTCTATGAGCGCCGGGCTTTTTTATTTGAAATGCGATTTAAATGTGAGAGGGGGCAAGCTCCCTCCCACATTTTGATCTTCAGTGGTCTTATGAACTCTTGACCAGCTTCACCGCCAGCACATCACATGGCGCGCCATGCAGCACATCATTGGCAGTAGAACCCAGCAACAACGCCAAACCGTGACGACCATGGCTACCCACCACGATCAAGTCGCAAGCCTTTTCCTTGGCCAAGTGGTGGATTTCCTGGCGCGGTTGGCCGTATGTCAGGTGGCAGTCTTCCTTTTTCAGATGCGGGTATTTGAGAATCAAACGGTCCAGGCGCTCCTTGGCCTGGTCAAATTGTTGTTGCTGCAACTGGGAAAGGTCCATCGGTACGTCACCGCCAAAGGCCATGGCCATGGGCTCGACGATATGCACCAGCGATAGTATGGCGCCATTGGCCAATGCAGATTCCTGCGCGCGCTTGATCACCGGATCGCACTCTTCGGTCAGGTCGACAGCGACCAGAATATGTTTGTAGGGCATGAGGCGTTCCTCCAAGGGACTGCAATAAGTTCAGTATGGCTGCTTTCAAGCGGATGGAGTTGCGTCAGGTCAAATCCGCTCATCTAGAAATTCGGGAGTACACATATGACGGTGTGGATAGTGGTGTCAATCCTTGCGATGGTTTTAAGCCCCCTGGCCTGGCTGCGCCCGTCGCGTGGGCAGAGCGGGCGCATGGCCCTGCGCATGGAGGCGCGACGTATCGGCCTGGCCATGCAATTGGCGCCCCAGGAGTGGCCGCACTGGCTCAAGCAGGAGCCGCCAAGCCCCTGCGCGCAGTATTGCCGGCCACGGCGCGGCGGCACACCGTCGGTCTGGAGTTATTGGCAGTTGGAGCCGGGTGTGTGGGTCAACCAGTGGCGCGAAGTGTGTGTGGATGAGAAGGTGTTGCCGCATTTTGCGACGTTGCCGGCCAACGTTTACAAAGTGGAAGCTGACAAGCAAATGATCGCTTTGTATTGGGGCGAGAAGGGCGAGGCAAGTGATTTGCTGGCCATTGATGCCCTACTCAAGGCCTTGGCTTGATTAAATGCAGCAGGCAATAAAAAGCCCGACATCATCATCGGGCTGGAGTTGGCCAGGCAGGCCGGTAAATCAGTGTTTGTCGCGTCGGATGTTCATCCAGGCGCGTTACGGTTGTCGCTAGCCTAGCGGCATATCCGGTTCTGTACAGTCCTTTGCCAAATCTTTTCAATTATTGATTTCATGAATAATGCGATATTGACGCGGCGGGCGCCTGGGGGCAGGGTTCTGAAAATGACTGGAAAGTCGCCTTTTTCCTGGCCTTTCGGGCGATTGACAATTGCCTGGAATTGGATGAAGGTGGCGTACCCAAATCAAACGGGCGTATGAATTGAGCGTTTGTCTGTCAGACCGTTCATACAGAACCCCGACTATCGCATTGGCGGGTGTGCCTGGCGGATTGGCGTGAGCATTGACGCAGCTGTCAATGTCAAACCAGAGGCCAGCGTCCAGTGTGTACTGTTCAGCTTCCATATCGTGGAGATCAGTTGATGATTTACGAAGGTAAAGCCATCACGGTTAAGGCTCTTGAAAGTGGCATCGTCGAATTGAAATTCGACCTCAAGGGTGAGTCCGTCAACAAGTTCAACCGTCTAACCCTGAACGAACTGCGTCAGGCCGTAGACACCATCAAGGCTGATGCATCGATCAAAGGTGTGATCGTCTCCAGCGGCAAGGACGTATTCATCGTCGGCGCTGACATCACCGAATTCGTCGACAACTTCAAGCTGCCCGATGCCGAGCTGGTGGCTGGCAACCTCGAAGCCAACAAGATTTTCAGCGATTTCGAAGACCTCAACGTGCCGACCGTTGCCGCGATCAATGGCATCGCGCTGGGCGGCGGGTTCGAGATGTGCCTGGCTGCGGACTTCCGCGTCATGTCCGCTACCGCCAAAGTCGGTTTGCCGGAAGTGAAACTGGGCATCTACCCAGGTTTCGGCGGCACCGTGCGCCTGCCACGTCTGATCGGCGCGGACAACGCGATCGAGTGGATCGCCGCCGGTAAAGAAAACCGTGCCGAAGACGCGCTGAAAGTCGGTGCCGTCGACGCTGTGGTTGCCCCGGACAAACTGGCTGAAGCCGCTCTGAACCTGATCAAAGGCGCCATCAGTGGCGAATTTGACTACAAGGCCAAGCGCAGCCGAAGCTGGAAAAGCTCAAGCTCAACGCCATCGAACAAATGATGTCGTTCGAAACCGCCAAGGGTTTCGTGGCTGGCCAGGCCGGCCCGAACTACCCGGCGCCGGTTGAGGCGATCAAGACCATCCAGAAGGCCGCGAACTTTGGTCGCGACAAAGCCCTGGAAGTGGAAGCGGCAGGCTTCGTCAAACTGGCGAAAACCTCGGCTGCCCAAAGCCTGATCGGCCTGTTTCTGAACGATCAGGAACTGAAGAAAAAAGCCAAGGCCTATGACGAAATTGCCAAGGACGTGAAACAGGCTGCCGTACTCGGTGCCGGTATCATGGGTGGCGGTATTGCCTACCAGTCGGCGTCCAAAGGCACGCCGATCCTGATGAAAGACATCAACGAGCACGGTATCGAGCAGGGCCTGGCGGAAGCCGCCAAGCTGCTGGTGGGCCGCGTTGATAAAGGTCGCATGACCGCTGCGAAAATGGCTGAAGTGCTCAACGGCATTCGTCCTACGCTGTCCTACGGCGATTTCGGCCATGTCGACCTGGTGGTCGAAGCGGTTGTCGAGAACCCGAAGGTCAAGCAAGCGGTACTGGCTGAGGTGGAAGCCCAGGTCAAAGACGACACCATCCTTGCCTCCAACACCTCGACCATTTCCATCTCGCTGTTGGCCAAGGCCCTCAAGCGTCCGGAAAACTTCGTCGGCATGCACTTCTTCAACCCGGTGCACATGATGCCGCTGGTGGAAGTGATCCGTGGCGAGAAGTCCAGCGAGCTGGCCGTTGCCACCACCGTTGCCTACGCCAAGAAAATGGGCAAGAACCCGATCGTGGTCAACGACTGCCCGGGCTTTTTGGTCAACCGCGTGCTGTTCCCGTACTTCGGCGGTTTCGCCAAGCTGGTCAGCGCCGGTGTGGACTTCGTACGCATCGACAAAGTGATGGAAAAATTCGGCTGGCCCATGGGCCCGGCGTACCTGATGGACGTGGTCGGTATCGACACCGGCCACCACGGTCGCGACGTGATGGCTGAAGGCTTCCCGGACCGCATGAAAGACGACCGCCGCTCGGCTGTCGACGCGCTCTACGACGCCAAGCGCCTGGGCCAGAAGAACGGCAAGGGCTTCTACGCCTACGAGACCGACAAGAAGGGCAAGCAGAAGAAAGTCGCTGATCCTTCGGTGCATGAAGTACTCGCGCCAGTCATCTACGAGCAGCGTGAAGTGTCCGATGAAGACATCATCAACTGGATGATGATCGCCCTGTGCCTGGAAACCGTGCGTTGCCTGGAAGACGGCATCGTCGAGACCGCCGCCGAAGCCGATATGGGCCTGGTGTACGGTATTGGTTTCCCTCCCTTCCGTGGCGGTGCGCTGCGTTACATCGACTCGATCGGTGTGGCTGAATTCGTTGCCCTGGCTGATCAATACGCTGATTTGGGCCCGCTGTACCACCCGACCGCGAAGCTGCGTGAAATGGCCAGCAATGGCCAGAGCTTCTTCGGTTAAGCGCCCAAACGACTAGAGCGAGAATATTTATGAGCTTGAATCCAAGAGACGTGGTGATTGTCGACTTCGGTCGCACACCGATGGGCCGCTCCAAGGGCGGCATGCACCGCAACACCCGTGCCGAAGACATGTCGGCACACCTGATCAGCAAACTGCTGGAACGCAACGTCAAGGTCGACCCGAACGAAGTCGAGGACGTGATCTGGGGCTGCGTCAACCAGACCCTGGAACAGGGCTGGAACATCGCGCGCATGGCTTCCCTGATGACGCAGATCCCGCACACCGCGGCGGGCCAGACCGTGAGCCGCCTGTGCGGTTCGTCGATGAGCGCGCTGCACACGGCCGCCCAGGCGATCATGACCGGTAACGGCGATGTGTTCGTGGTCGGCGGCGTGGAGCACATGGGCCACGTCAGTATGATGCACGGCGTCGACCCGAACCCGCACATGTCGCTGTATGCGGCAAAAGCGTCGGGCATGATGGGCCTGACCGCGGAAATGCTCGGCAAAATGCATGGTATTACCCGTGAAGCCCAGGACGCATTCGGCGTGCGCTCCCACCAGCTCGCCCACAAGGCGACCGTGGAAGGCAAGTTCAAGGATGAAATCATCCCGATGAACGGCTACGACGAGAACGGTTTCCTGAAACTGTTCGACTACGACGAAACCATTCGTCCGGATACCACCCTGGAAAGCCTGGCGGCGCTCAAGCCCGCCTTCAATCCAAAGGGCGGCACCGTGACGGCCGGTACTTCATCGCAAATCACCGACGGTGCTTCGTGCATGATCGTGATGTCGGCGCAGCGTGCCCAAGACCTGGGCATCCAGCCGCTGGCCGTGATCCGTTCGATGGCGGTGGCGGGTGTGGACCCGGCGATCATGGGCTATGGTCCAGTACCGGCCACACAAAAAGCCTTGAAGCGCGCGGGCCTTTCCATCTCCGATATCGACTTCTTCGAGCTCAACGAAGCTTTCGCCGCACAAGCCTTGCCAGTGCTGAAAGATTTGAAAGTGCTCGACAAGATGAACGAGAAGGTTAACCTGCACGGCGGTGCGATTGCCCTGGGCCACCCATTCGGTTGCTCCGGTGCACGCATTTCTGGCACTTTGCTCAATGTGATGAAGCAAAATGGCGGCAACCTCGGGGTAGCCACCATGTGCATTGGTCTCGGCCAAGGCATTTCCACCGTCTTCGAACGCGTCTAAGCGTTGAGTTGACGGAAGCCGGGGCCCAGTGCCCCGGTTTTTGTTTTTGGGTTTTTTTGTATTTTTTTTAACAAATTTTCTAAGAGGGCCGGAGCATGAAAGTTGAACCAGGGCTCTACCAACATTATAAGGGGCCGCAGTACCGTGTTTTCAGTGTGGCGCGGCACTCCGAAACCGAAGAAGAAGTGGTGTTCTACCAAGCACTGTATGGCGAATACGGTTTTTGGGTGCGCCCCTTGAGCATGTTCCTGGAGTCCGTCGAAGTTGACGGCGAGCAGGTCCCGCGCTTTGCTTTGGTCCAGGCCGAACCCAGTCTTTTTTCAGGGCAATAACGGCAGGTCGCGCAGAATGCTGCGCTTGACCTCACCCGGTTGCCACTATATATAGCGTTGCCGCGTCAGGCGCCAACTGCCTTTCACTTCTCGAATTCAGGAATTTTCCGATCCATGGGCAAATCGCTGGTCATTGTGGAATCCCCGGCTAAGGCCAAGACCATCAACAAGTACTTGGGTAACGAGTACGTGGTGAAGTCGAGTATCGGCCATATCCGAGACCTGCCCACCAGCGGTTCGGCTAGCGCCAGCAAGGAGCCAGCCGCCAAGCGCGGCAAGGCGGCTGCGGGCGAAGGTCCGGTGCTCACGCCTAAAGAGAAAGCGCGCAAGCAGCTCGTCTCGCGCATGGGCGTAGACCCGGATCATGGCTGGAAGGCCAAATACGAAATCCTTCCCGGCAAGGAAAAGGTCATCGAAGAGCTGCGCCGGCTCGCCAAGGATGCCGACACCATCTATCTCGCAACGGACTTGGACCGCGAAGGGGAAGCCATTGCCTGGCACCTGCGCGAAGCCATCGGCGGCGACGACAGCCGCTACAAGCGCGTGGTGTTCAACGAAATCACCAAGAAAGCCATCCAGGAAGCTTTCTCCAAGCCGGGCGAGCTGGACATCGACCGCGTCAACGCCCAGCAGGCCCGGCGTTTCCTCGACCGCGTGGTGGGCTACATGGTTTCGCCGCTGCTGTGGGCGAAGATCGCCCGTGGCCTGTCCGCTGGCCGTGTGCAATCGGTAGCGGTCAAGCTGGTGGTGGAGCGTGAGCGTGAAATTCGTGCGTTCAACCCCGAAGAGTACTGGGAAGTCCACGCCGACCTCGGCACCGCCAAGGGCGCCAACGTGCGCTTTGAAGTGGCTCGCGAGAAAGGCGAGGCCTTCAAGCCGCTGAACGAAGCCCAGGCCATGGCCGCGCTGGAAAAGCTCAAGGCGTCCAGCTACAGCATCGTCAAGCGTGAAGACAAACCGACCAGCAGCAAGCCGTCGGCACCGTTCATCACCTCCACCCTGCAACAGGCGGCGAGTAACCGCCTGGGCTTCGGTGTGAAGAAAACCATGATGATGGCCCAGCGTCTGTACGAAGCCGGCTACATCACCTACATGCGTACCGACTCCACCAACCTGTCGCAGGACGCGGTGGCGATGGCGCGCACGTATATTGAAGGCGAATTCGGCAAGAAGTACCTGCCGGAGAAGCCCAACGTCTACAGCAGCAAGGAAGGCGCCCAGGAGGCTCACGAAGCGATTCGTCCTTCCGACGCCAACACCACGCCCGCCAAGCTGAGCGGCATGGAGCGTGACGCTGAGCGCCTCTACGAGCTGATCTGGCGCCAGTTCCTGGCTTGCCAAATGCTGCCGGCGCAATACCTGTCCACCACCGTGAGCGTGGGCGCCGGTGATTTCGAGCTACGCGCCAAGGGCCGTATCCTCAAGTTCGACGGCTACACCCGTGTGATGCCGCAGATCGCCAAGCCAGGCGACGACGACGTGCTGCCGGACATGGCCCAGGGCGACACGTTGAAGCTGATCAAGCTCGACCCGTCGCAGCACTTCACCAAGCCGCCGGCGCGTTATTCGGAAGCCAGCCTGGTCAAGGAGATGGAAAAACGCGGTATCGGTCGTCCTTCGACCTACGCGGCGATCATTTCCACCATCCAGGATCGTGGCTATGTGGCGCTGCATAACCGTCGTTTCTATTCGGAAAAGATGGGTGACATCGTCACCGAGCGTCTGTCCGAGAGTTTCTCCAACCTGATGGACTACGGCTTCACCGCCGGCATGGAAGAGAACCTCGATGACGTGGCCCAGGGTGAGCGTGACTGGAAAAACGTACTGGACGAATTCTATGGCGACTTCAAGAAGAAGCTCGAAGTAGCCGAAAGCCCTGACAGCGGCATGCGTGCCAACCAGCCGGTGATGACAGATATTCCGTGCCTGACCTGCGGCCGGCCGATGCAGATTCGTACCGCATCCACCGGTGTGTTCCTGGGGTGCTCGGGCTACAGCCTGCCACCCAAAGAGCGCTGCAAGGCCACCGTCAACCTGGTGCCGGGTGATGAAATCGCTGCCGATGACGAAGGTGAATCCGAGTCGCTGGTATTGCGTGGCAAGCACCGTTGCCCGATCTGCAGCACGGCGATGGACGCCTACCTGCTGGATGAAAAACACAAGTTGCATATCTGCGGTAACAACCCGGATTGCAATGGTTACGAGATCGAAGAGGGGACTTACCGCATCAAGGGCTACGAAGGTCCGAGCCTGGAGTGCGACAAGTGTGGCAGCGAGATGCAGCTCAAAACCGGCCGTTTCGGCAAGTTCTTCGGCTGCACCAACCCGACCTGCAAGAACACCCGCAAACTGCTCAAAAGCGGCGACGCGGCGCCGCCGAAGATGGACCCGGTGAAGATGCCTGAGCTCAAGTGCGAGAAGGTCAACGACACCTACATCCTGCGTGATGGTGCTTCTGGGCTGTTCCTGGCCGCCAGCCAGTTCCCGAAAAACCGCGAGACCCGTGCGCCGCTGGTGCTGGAGATCGTGCCGCACAAGGACGAGATCGATCCGAAGTACCACTTCCTGTGTGAAGCGCCGAAGAAGGACCCGGATGGTCGCCCAGCCGTGATCCGCTACAGCCGCAAGACCAAGGAGCAGTACGTGCAGACCGAAGTGGACGGCAAGCCTACCGGCTGGAAAGCGTTCTACGACGGCGGCAAGTGGAAGGTCGAAGACAAGCGCCAGGGCGCTTGATCCGCCGGATACGCTGACCTGACGCTTGAATGTGAGAGGGGGCTTGCTCCCGATATAGGTGCATCAGTCGACATGTGTATGACTGATGCACCGCTATCGGGAGCAAGCCCCTTGTGTCTTGAGCCAGGATTAGCAGCCGTTCATGGCACTTGCAGTCGACTCAGCTGATCCGTGACACTGTTCAGCCAGCATCATGCCTATTCGTTGTGGAGATTTGCCGTTATGGCCAACGAACTCTATACCCGTACCAATCAGAAAATTTACTTTGCGGGTTTGTCCCTGGAAGCCCTCGGCCGCGCCGAGGAAGGGAAAGAGATGAATGCTATTGCGCTGGTCCAGGCAGGACGTGAAGCGGCGTTGTTCCACTTGTACGGCGCCTTGCTGGGCCTGTGCCATGAGATCGCCGGGTTCTACCGTCTGCCACAGGCCGGTTCGCCGCGTGCGGAAATGATCATGAACAGCGAAGTGCTGGCGTCCATGGCCATCCCCGAACTGGCTGAGCTGGTGGAAATGGCTCAGAGCCCCGACAGCTGGGTGGCGCGTTTGCTCAAGGCCCATGCGGATATGTTCCAGCCACCAAGGGTTCCCCATGTGCCCAAGGGCGACGTGACCCAACCGCTGATCGTGGCGGTGGCGTTGGAGGAGGAAGAGCCCAAGCCCCTGAGTCGGGAGGAGTTGGAAGGCTGGCGGCAAGAGCTGAAGAAGATGGCACTGCGCTTTCGGGAAGGTCTTAACGAGTGTTAATAGCGGCTCGGACTCAAAAAGCACCGTTCATCAAGCTGTAAAGAAACCTGTTCAGATCCTCAGCGAGGCTGGGTGTATGACTGATATAATCCCGGCCTTTCGTGGAGAACAGACTTTTATGCCGACGTCCTTTCTGGAAATTGTTGAACTGCCTGACGGCCGAATCGAGCTGCGCCGGGCCGAGGACGAAGGTTCTCTGGTTATCCTGGATTTTTCCGAAGACGCAAAAGTGTTTTTGCAGGGCCAGCACGTGGAAGTGGCAAAAGCCATGTTGAGCGTGGGCGTGCAAATGGCCGGTCGCTGGCGGAAGGCGAGCCGGAGAAAGAAGACGGGCCGCGCGTTCTTCATTGAGTCTTGTGGTGAAGGGGCTTCTGTGACGAGCCCGATCACTACAGGCTGGGCCAGTGACTTTATCCCAGTCGAATATTCAAGCTCTGCGCATCGCCCAAACGTGCAGCACTGATCAACTGCTGCTTGGCCGTCGCATTCAGCGGATTCAACCAGCTTACGACGGTATGGCTGCGCCCCAGGCGTAACGCTTCACACGTTAATTGCTGGGCGCTTTGTGCGCCGCGTGGTTGCAGGAGCAGGATACGTTCACGGTTGAGGCCGGCGTCCCTCAGCCAAGCCTGGGTGAGGCTGGCGGGCGGTGCGATCAACGTCAGCCACCGTGCATCCTGCTCCTCGCTCAACTCACGCAGGATTGGCGCCAGCAGGCTCAGGCAGCTTCCGGCAGCACCGCGCAACGACAGTTCACTGAACGCCTCAGGCTCGGCGCCCCAGGGCGCTTCGACCGTCTCCTTGAGGATAGGCGCAAGAGGTTGGGCCATAAAGGCTTCGAACAGCGACAGTTGTGTGTGTTGTGGGGTGTGCACGATCTGCATGATGCCTCCTTTAGCGGCGAATAACGCCGACACTCAAGCCTTCGATCACCAGGTCCTGATCTTTCAGGTTCACTTCAATCGGGGCGAACTCAGGGTTCTCGGCCAGGAGCCAGACCTTGCTGCCTTCGCGCTTGAAGCGCTTGACGGTGACTTCATCGCCGATACGGGCGACGACGATTTGACCATTACGGGCTTCACGGGTGGTGTGGACGGCCAGCAAGTCACCATCAAAGATGCCCACGTCTTTCATGCTCATGCCATGTACCCGCAATAGGTAATCGGCGCGCGGATGGAAGAAGGTCGGGTTGATGTTGCAGGATTCCTCGACGTGCTGCTGCGCCAGGATCGGCGCACCGGCTGCAACGCGGCCGATGATCGGCAGGGTCGATTCGTCGGCCTTGGCTTCGAAGCCAGGGATGCGAATGCCGCGCGAAGCGCCGGGGGTCATCTCGATCGCGCCTTTGCGAGCGAGGGCCTTGAGGTGCTCTTCGGCGGCGTTGGGGGATTTGAACCCCAACTCCAGCGCAATCTCGGCTCGCGTCGGCGGATAGCCGTTGTCATCGAGGCAGCGCTTGATAAAAGCCAGAATCTCAGCTTGGCGTGGCGTCAGTTTTAGCATGTTGATCGCTCTGTCTTTTTATACAGTGACTGGGATTATATACAGTGAACTGCGCTTGGCAATCATCCTTTTTCAGGACTCCGCTGGACGGTCATTCTTTATCTGTCCTACACGGTAGAGATAGCGCTGCCTACAGACCTGGAAGGATGTGATTAAATAGCGCTGAAATAGATGACTGCCCGGCCGCAAAGCGAACCTGCAGACTTGACAAGACACACCCTGAAACGTATGTTTCAAACAAGTGTTTGTCAGGCGGAGTAGCCATGGCCCAGTCGGAAACCGTTGAACGCATTCTCGATGCTGCCGAGCAATTGTTCGCGGAAAAAGGATTCGCCGAAACTTCATTGCGGCTGATCACCAGCAAGGCCGGGGTCAACCTTGCCGCGGTGAACTACCATTTCGGTTCGAAAAAAGCCCTGATCCAGGCGGTGTTCTCGCGCTTTCTGGGGCCGTTCTGCGCCAGTCTCGATCGTGAGCTGGAGCGGCGCCAGGCCAAGGCCGACCACAAGCCCAGCCTGGAAGAACTGCTGGAAATCCTCGTCGAGCAAGCCTTGGTCGTCCAGCCACGCAGCGGTAATGACTTGTCGATCTTCATGCGCCTGTTGGGCCTGGCGTTCAGCCAGAGCCAGGGCCACCTGCGCCGCTATCTGGAAGACATGTACGGCAAGGTATTCCGCCGCTATATGTTGCTGGTCAACGAAGCCGCCCCACGGATTCCGCCGATCGAGCTGTTCTGGCGCGTGCACTTCATGCTCGGTGCGGCGGCGTTCAGCATGTCCGGTATCAAGGCGTTACGTGCGATTGCCGAGACCGATTTCGGCGTCAACACTTCCATTGAGCAGGTCATGCGCCTGATGGTGCCGTTCCTCGCCGCCGGCATGCGCGCCGAAACCGGCGTGACGGACCCGACGATGGCGGCTGCGCAGTTGCGTCCACGCAGCAAAACCGTGCCGGTTCCCGCCAAGGTTTGACCGCTCCGGGTGTGCGCGGCCGCTTGCATCCGCTAAGCTATCCGCCATGCCGATTTCAGCTATTTACCCGCAACCCATTGTGCTTGCCGTGCTTACCGCGCGACGTCAGCGCAATGGGTTGTGGGCGTTATTTAAGGAAGGTTTATGACTGCTGCCCTGCAAGGTTCTTTGATGGTCGATGTCGCCGGTACTTGGCTGACGGCCGAGGATCGCCACCTCTTGCGCCAGCCTGAAGTGGGCGGCCTGATCATTTTTGCGCGCAATATCGAGCACCCGCGCCAAGTACGGGAACTGAGCGCGGCGATTCGCGCGGTGCGCCCGGACTTGCTGCTGGCGGTCGATCAGGAAGGCGGCCGCGTGCAGCGCCTGCGTCAGGGCTTTGTGCGTCTGCCGGCCATGCGCGCGTTGGCGGATAACCTCAATGCCGAATACCTGGCCGAACAATGCGGCTGGATCATGGCCACTGAAGTGCTGGCTGTCGGCCTGGACCTCAGCTTTGCCCCCGTGCTGGACTTGGACTACCAGCGCAGCGCCGTGGTCGGCACCCGATCCTTCGAAGGCGACCCCGAGCGCGCCGCCGTGCTCGCCGGTGCATTTATCCGTGGCATGAACAGCGCCGGCATGGCCGCTACCGGCAAGCACTTCCCCGGTCACGGTTGGGCCGAGGCGGATTCCCACGTCGCCATTCCCAATGACGAACGCAGCCTGGAACAGATTCGCGCCAACGACCTGGTGCCTTTCGCACGCCTGAGCAAGCAACTGGCGGCGGTGATGCCGGCGCACGTCATTTATCCGCAAGTCGATAACCAGCCCGCCGGCTTCTCGCGCCGTTGGCTGCAGGACATCCTGCGTGGTGAGCTGCAGTTTGATGGGGTGATTTTCAGTGATGACCTGTCCATGGCCGGTGCCCATGTGGTCGGCGACGCGGCCAGTCGGATTGAAGCGGCGCTGACCGCCGGTTGCGACATGGGCCTGGTGTGCAACGATCGTGCAGCGGCCGAGCTTGCCCTCTCTGCGGCACAGCGGATGAAGGTCAAGCCTTCGGCACGCATTGCGCGCATGCGCGGCCAGTCGATTGCCTCGACGGACTACAAGCAGGATCCTCGTTGGCTGGCAGCGCTTGCCGCGTTGCGGGATGCTCAGTTGATTGACTGAAGACTGAGTCGCGCCTGATGGCGATCCGACCGTCAGCGCTTCTCTTGCTTGTTGGGCAGCGGCGCAAACAACGCCTCGATCTCCTCGTTGCCCAACTGCCAATCCCCGGTGGTGCGCCCGTCCAGCACGCCCGCCGCCAGGTCGGATTTTTCCTTCTGCAGGTGCTGGATTTTCTCTTCCACTGTGCCCCGCGCAATCATCTTGTAGACGAACACCGGCTTCTCTTGCCCGATGCGATACGCACGGTCGGTGGCCTGATTTTCCGTGGCGGGGTTCCACCACGGGTCGTAGTGGATCACGGTGTCGGCTTCGGTCAGGTTCAGGCCGACGCCGCCTGCCTTCAGGCTGATCAGAAAAATCTGCAGTTTGCCACTTTGGAAATCCTTCACCGGCGTGCGCCGATCACGGGTCTGGCCAGTGAGTAACGCGTAGGCAATCCCGCGTTTTTTCAGTTCGGCTTCGATCAGGCTCAGCATCGAAGTGAACTGCGAAAACAACAGAATCCGCCGGCCTTCGGCAAACAACTCGTCGAGCATCTCCAGCAGGCTGTCGAGCTTGCCCGAGCTGCTGCCCCGGGCGGGCAGGGTGGCGTCGTTGACCAGGCGCAAATCACAGCAGACCTGGCGCAGTTTGAGCAGCGCTTCAAGGATGATGATCTGGCTGCGCGCCACGCCCTTGCGGGTGATCTCGTCGCGGACCTTTTTATCCATGGCCAGGCGCATGGTTTCGTATACGTCACGCTGTGCTTCGTTGAGGTCGACCCAGTGGATGATCTCGGTCTTGGGCGGCAATTCCGTGGCCACCTGTTCCTTGGTGCGGCGCAGCAGGAAGGGTTTGATCCGACCGTTGAGGTGCTGCAATCGTACGTCACTGGCGCGTTTTTCGATGGGCACGCGGTAGTCACGGTTGAAGCTTTTCACGTCGCCCAGCCAGCCCGGCAGCAGGAAGTGGAACAACGACCACAGCTCGCCCAGATGGTTTTCCAGTGGCGTACCGCTCAGGCACAGGCGCTGCCGCGCGTTCAGCTCGCGTGCCGCCTGGGCCGCCTTGCTGGACGGGTTCTTGATGTACTGGGCTTCATCGAGGATCAGTACATGCAAGGGCAGGGTGGCGAGGTGGTCGATGTCCTTGGGCAGCAGGGCGTAGGTTGTCAGCAGCAGGTCGTAGTCCTGCAGGTTGGCAAAATGTTTCTTACGCCCGGCACCGTACAGTGCCAACACGTTGAGCTGCGGGGTGAAGTGCGCCGCCTCGTCGAGCCAGTTGGGAATCAGGCTGGTGGGCATGACCACCATGCACGGCCGGTCCAGGCGCCCGGCGATCTTTTCGCTGAGGATATGCGCCAAGGTCTGCAGGGTTTTGCCCAGGCCCATGTCATCCGCAAGAATTCCGCCCACATCCAGTTGGCGCAGCGACTGCATCCAGCTCAAGCCTTCCAGTTGGTAAGGGCGCAAGGTGGCGTTCAAGCCTTCGGGCGCCACGCAGGTGAAGTCCTTGATATCGCGCAGGCGCTGGGCAAAGTTGCGGATCTTCTCGCCGCCTTCCCATTGCAGTGGCAGGTCTTCCAGCGGGTTGAGGCGAATGGCGTCGGCCTTGGCCAGGCGCAGCGTGGTGGTGCCGGCCTCTTGCAGGTAAAACTCACCGAGGGTTGCCAGCACTGGTTTCAGGCGGCCGTAGGGTAGCGCCACTTGCAGTGGGCCGTGACCGTTGGGCAAGCCTGGGATGTTGACCAGGATCAGCTCGTCATCGCGACGCCGCGCGACTTTTTCCGGGTTGAGGATCTCGGTGTGGGAGCGCATCAGGTTGAGCAGGATCGGCAACAGACTCAGTCGCTCACCGTTGACGATGATCCCCAGTTCCAGGTCAAACCAGTCACGCTCAGGCCCTTCATCGACGGTGGCGTACCAGTCGTCGACCGGGCTCAGGTCGAAGCCGAAGTCCTCATCGATCTGCAACTCCCACCCCTCGCTACGCAAGGTGGGCGATGCGTTGAGGGTGAAGTTCAGCCAGGCGCTGTCATTGACCATCTCGAACAGCTCGCCGGCGCTTTCCGGCAAGGCCTTGCTCTGGCGCGTGGCGATCTTGAAGCCCAGCAGGCGCAGTTGTTCGCGGTAGGGCTGCTCCAGCTCGGGATGGCGCTTGATGCGAAGGCTCCGGGTTTCCTCGCGCACAATAATGTCGGCGTTCTTCTGCCCGCTGACATAGTTACCCAAGTAGTTGAACGACAGCGCCGCACGGTGCTGGATATAGCGCTGCATCTTGCCATTGCGCGGTTCGAACGCACTGAATTCAACGCTGGCCAGCCACAGGCGCGGGATCGGCAGCGCATCCTCTATCACCACCTGCGGCAGCACTACACGGTTATCCAGCACGGCCTGGAGTTTTTCCAGCAGTTCGGCATCCTGCGCCGCTGCTGGATAGGCCAGGGTTTCCTGGACCTTGAGCAGCACGGCCGCGATGTGTTTGCAGTTGGTGTGCACCGGGCAGGTGCAGCGGCTGTCCACCAGGATCAACAGGCCCTTGGCGGATTCGCGCAGGGAGATGGTTTGCCGATAGACGTTGCCGCCCGAGCCTTCGCAACTGGCGATGATGGTGCTGTCGCCGGATTCGACGATACGCACGCGGTTCTCCAGGGCATAACGTCGCCCGCGCTCCAGGCTCTGCTCTTTGAAGCGATTGGCCCACGAAGGGGCCAGGGGTTTGGTCAGCGACGGCGTCAGGGGCATGGCGCTGGATCAGTCCTGAATGTCGGGCGGTGGTGCGCTCGGTGGCTTGGCGGTCAGCGAGGTGATCTTGATCAGCAGCGCCAGGTGGCCACCATCCAGGTAATTGAGCTGGTTGTTCTTGGTGCGCACGTCGGTCTGGTTCAGGTGTTCGCTGGCGATCACGCTGGCGTTGCTGTCGAATTGATTGACCCAGAACTGCGCGTCGATGTCGGTAAAGCGCCCCAGTTGCAGGTTCAATGTGCCCTCGACAGGGAACTGGCCGAACTGCTCCTGGCCGTCGGTGATCGCGATTTTGACCGGCTGCTCGCCCAGGTTCTGTTCCCAGGCCTTGTGCGCCAGCACGGTGTAGCTGTTATCGGCATTGAGCTTGTCGACGATGTTGTTCAGGCGCGGCGGGCTCATTTTATCGCCCAGGCGCACCGCCCCTTCGTCCCAGTTTTCCGGCGCGGCGCGGCTGTTGATCACAGGCTCCGCGTTCTGGCGTACCAGGATCATTTCTACCAGATACGGGCTGTCGGCAAAGGCCGAAGGCGCCACGACCACCAACAACAAGCTCAGCATGCGGAACAGGCGCATTGAGGCGTCCTTCAAACAGTTTTCGGGATGAGGCGCTCAAACAGCGCCTCCAGGGTATTGAAGCGTTCTTCGGCACGTTCCATCGGCACCATGAACTTGAACAGCGTAGCCCCTTCGAACTTGTAACGGTTGGGCTGGCCCTGGATCAGCTTGATCAGCACCAACGGGTCCACCGGCGTCTGCGCTTCGAACTCGATGCGCCCGCCCTGCGGCCCGGCGTCGACTTTCTTGATGCCAAGCTGCTCGGCCTGCAGTTTGAGCAGGGTCAGGCGCACCAGGTTCTTGGTCGGTTCCGGCAGCAGGCCGAAGCGGTCGATCATCTCCACTTGCAGGTCCTTGAGGCCGTCTTCATCGGTGGCCGAGGCGATGCGCTTGTACAGGATCAGCCTTGCGTGCACATCCGGCAGGTAGTCCTCGGGAATCAACGCCGGCAGACGCAGGTTGATTTCCGGACCTCCGCCCAGCGGCTGGTCGAGGTTCGGCTGTTCGCCCTTGCGGATCGCTTTCACGGCGCGCTCAAGCATTTCCATATAAAGCGTGAAGCCCACGGCCTGGATCTGCCCGCTCTGGCCGTCGCCCAGCAGTTCGCCGGCGCCACGGATTTCCAGGTCGTTGGTGGCCAGCACAAAACCGGCGCCCAGGTCCTGGGTGTTGGCGATGGCTTCCAGACGCTTCTCGGCATCCGAGGTGATCTGTTGGCGCGGCGGCGTGAGCAGGTAGGCATACGCCTGATGGTGACTGCGCCCGACGCGGCCGCGCAATTGATGCAGTTGCGCCAGGCCGAACTTGTCGGCGCGTTCGATGATGATGGTGTTGGCGCTCGGCACGTCGATGCCGGTCTCGATGATGGTCGAGGCGATCAGCACGTTGAAGCGCTTGTGGTAGAAGTCGCTCATCACCTGTTCGAGTTCGCGTTCGCGCATCTGCCCGTGGCCGATGGCAATGCGCGCTTCCGGTACCAGTTCGGCGAGGTCGGCGGCGCATTTCTCGATAGTCTTTACGTCGTTGTGCAGGTAGTACACCTGGCCGCCACGCAGCAGTTCGCGCAGCAGGGCTTCTTTCACCGTGCTTTTGTTCTGCTCCATGACGAAGGTGCGCACCGACAGGCGTCGCGCCGGCGGCGTGGCGATGATCGACAGGTCGCGCATGCCCGACACCGCCATGTTCAGGGTGCGTGGGATCGGCGTCGCCGTGAGAGTGAGAATGTCGACTTCGCTGCGCAGGGCCTTGAGCTGTTCTTTCTGACGCACACCAAAGCGGTGCTCTTCGTCGATGATCACCAGGCCCAGGTTCTTGATCTTCACATCGTCCGACAGCAGCTTGTGTGTCCCGATCACGATGTCGATCTTGCCTTCGGCCAGGTCGGCGACGGCGGCATTCACTTCCTTGGCCGACTTGAAGCGGCTCATCACTTCGACGGTCACCGGCCAGTCGGCAAAGCGGTCGCGGAAGCTGTTGTAGTGTTGCTGGGCGAGCAGGGTGGTCGGTACCAGGATCGCCACCTGGCGGCCGCCGTGTACCGCGATGAAGGCGGCGCGCATGGCCACTTCGGTCTTGCCGAAACCCACGTCGCCGCAGACCAGGCGGTCCATCGGCTTGGGCGCAAGCATGTCGGCGCGCACCGCTTCGATGGTGGTTTGCTGGTCCGGGGTTTCTTCGAAGGCGAAGCCGGCGCTGAACGTGGCGTAGTCGGCTTTCGGGTCGGCGAACGCATAGCCTTCGCGGGCGCGCGGCGCGCATAAATGTCGAGCAGCTCGGCGGCGACATCGCGCACCTGCTCGGCGGCTTTGCGCTTGGCTTTCTGCCAGGTTTCGGAGCCCAGGCGATGCAACGGCGCCAGGGCGTCGTCGCTGCCGGTGTAGCGGGCGATCAGGTGCAGGTTGGCCACCGGCACATAGAGTTTGGCGCCCTCGGCGTATTCCATGGTGAGGAATTCGGCCGCCTGGTTATCGATCTCCAGGGTCTGCAGGCCGAGGTAGCGGCCGACACCGTGGTCGATATGCACCACCGGCGCGCCTTCGCGCAGCTCGGTCAGGTTCTTGATCACCGCGTCGTTGTTGGCGTCGGCGCGTTTTTCACGGCGACGACGCTGCATCACGCGCTGGCCGAACAGCGGGCTCTCGGCGATCAGCGCCAGGGCCGGGTCATCCAGCAGCAGGCCTTCATCCAGCGGCGCGATGGTGATCGCCAGGCGGTCCTTGCTCGCGACAAAATCCGGCCAACTGTCGACCGTTTTCGGGCGTAGCTTCAGGCGTTCCAGCAACTCCAGCAGCACTTCGCGGCGCCCGGCGGATTCGGCGGTGAACAGCACACGGCCCGGGAAGTCGCCGAGAAAGTTCGACAGCGCTTCCAGCGGCTGATTGGCCTTGGCTTCAATGGCCAGGTTGGGCAGCGCTTGCGCCGGGAAACGTTCGCGGCCACCGCCGGCGTCCACGTCCTGTTGGCTGGCGACCACACGTGGCCAGTTTTTCAGGCGCGCAAAGCAGTCTTCCACCGGCAGGAACAGTTCGGCGGGCGGCAATAGAGGGCGGGAGGGGTCGACGCGGCGCTCTTCGTAGCGGTTGCGCACATCGTTCCAGAAGTTTTCCGCCGCCTGTTCGATGCCCGGCAGCGAGAATACCTGGGTGTCCTGGGGCAGGTAATCGAACAGGGTCGAGGTTTCGTCGAAGAACAGCGGCAGGTAGTACTCGATACCGGCCGGCGTAATCCCGCTGCTCAAGTCCTGGAAAATCGGGCAACGGCGGAAGTCCACGTCGAAGCGTTCCCGGAAGCGCGCCTTGAAGCGGGTGACCGCGTCTTTTTGCAACGGGAATTCCCGCGCCGGCAGTAGCTTGATTGACTCGACCTTGTCGATGGAGCGCTGGTTTTCCGGATCGAAGGTACGCAGCGTCTCGATCTCGTCATCGAACAGGTCGATGCGGTACGGCAACTTGCTGCCCATCGGGAACAGGTCGATCAGCGCACCGCGTACCGCGAACTCACCGTGCTCGTACACCGTGTCGACACATCGGTAACCGCTGGCTTCCAGGCGCGTGCGCATCTGGTCCACGTCAAGCTTCTGGCCGACATCCAGCACCAGGCTGCTGCCGAGCAGGAACTTGGTCGGCGCCAGGCGATGCAGCGCCGTGGTGATCGGCACCACCAGCACACCGTGGGCCAGTTCCGGCAAGCGGTACAGGCTGGCGATGCGCTGGGAAATGATGTCCTGATGCGGCGAGAACAGGTCGTAGGGCAGGGTTTCCCAGTCGGGAAAATGCAGCACCGGCAAATCGGGGGCGAAGAAGCTCAGCTCCTGCTCCAACCGTTCGGCACTTTGGCTGTCGGCGGTGAGCAGCAGGGTAAAGCGCTTGGCTGCGCTGGCAGCCTCGGCGATGGCCAGGCTCAGGGCGGCACCGGGCAGGTTGCCCCAGTGCTGTTTACCTGCCGCGGCAGGGAGTAACGGTAGACGCAGAACGGGCACGGAAGGTTGAGCTCCAAGCGTTGCGACAAAGTCGGCAATTGTAACGGCCCGAGGTGCCGCCTGTCAGTTGCTGACTGTGTGGAATGCGGTTTGTAGGAAATGTAGTGGTTAAGACAAACAATGCAGGGTTTTGACTCAATATGTAGTGCCAAAGACAGCGGATGTTTCGGAGGGTTACGGACAAGTTGGCAGGGTTGTTCCACTAGTGGCCTTCTGGAACCCGCGTATTTCCTGGTCTGTAGCGCGGTGGTATTTTTTTGCAAGGGCTTTTTGTTGCCCGTCGCGCATTGCTCAACGGGCACTCGGGCGACATAATGTAGCCCCTTTTTTCAGCCCCTACATGTGGAAGGTTCCCGTGACTCAGAAGCCCGACCAGTGTCTTGGTGAATGGATCGACCGTGAAGCACTCGCAGAAGCGATGATCCCGCTTATCGGTCAGCTGTACCGCAATAACAATGTGGTGAGCTCGATCTATGGCCGCAGCCTGATCAACCAGTCTGTCATCGCGATTCTCAAAGCCCACCGCTTTGCGCGCCATCGCTCCGCCGACGACAGCGAACTCTCCGTCCACGAAACATTCCCACTGCTCAAGGCCATGAGCGAGCTCAAGCTCGGCGCGGCCTCGGTAGACCTGGGCAAGTTGGCTTATAAATTCCGCAAGGAAGGTGCCGGCCGCAGCGCCGAGCAGTTCGTGCGTGAAGAAATGGCCGACGTGGTTGGCCAGCAAAACGCCGCGGCCCGCAAAGGCACCGACGTGGTGCTGTACGGCTTCGGCCGTATCGGCCGCCTGCTGGCGCGCATCCTGATCGAAAAAACCGGTGGCGGCGACGGCCTGCGCCTGCGGGCCATCGTGGTGCGCAAAGGCGCCGAGAATGACCTGACCAAGCGCGCCAGCCTGTTGCGTCGCGACTCGGTGCACGGCTCGTTCAATGGCACCATCACCATCGACGAAGAAAACAACACCATCACCGCCAACGGTAACCTGATCCAGGTGATCTACGCCAAGAACCCGTCCGAGGTGGATTACACCCAGTACGGCATCAAGAACGCCCTGCTGGTGGACAACACCGGCGTATGGCGTGATGCCGAGGGCCTGGGCCAGCACCTGGCCTGCCCGGGTATCGACCGCGTTGTGCTGACCGCGCCTGGCAAGGGCAAGCTGAAGAACATCGTGCACGGTATCAACCACGGTGAAATCACGGCTGACGACAAGATCGTGTCCGCCGCTTCCTGCACCACCAACGCCATCGTGCCGGTGCTCAAGGCTGTGAACGACAAGTTCGGCATCGTCAACGGCCACGTCGAAACCGTTCACTCATACACCAACGACCAGAACCTGATCGACAACTTCCACAAGGGCGATCGCCGTGGCCGTAGCGCCGCGTTGAACATGGTCATCACCGAGACCGGTGCGGCCACCGCTGCTGCCAAGGCCTTGCCTGAACTGGCCGGCAAGTTGACCGGTAACGCGATCCGCGTACCAACGCCGAACGTGTCGATGGCGATTCTCAACCTGAACCTTGAGAAAGCCGCGACCCGTGAAGAGATGAACGAGTACCTGCGCTACATGGCGCTGCACTCGGACCTGCACAAGCAGATCGACTTCGTCAATTCGCAGGAAGTGGTGTCCACCGACTTCGTCGGCTCGCGCCACGCCGGTGTGGTGGACGCGGAAGCGACCATTACCCAGGACAACCGTGTTGTGCTGTACGTGTGGTACGACAACGAGTTCGGCTACAGCTGCCAGGTGGTTCGTGTGATGGAAGACATGGCTGGGGTTAACCCGCCTGCGTTTCCGCGCTAAGCCTGAGTGCTGAATGAAAAAGCCCCGACTGGTTCGGGGCTTTTTTATGGCTGGGGGTCTTGTGGTGTCTGGGAGGGCCTCATCGGGGCAAG
>NZ_JAFHKI010000165.1 GCF_016937615.1 Pseudomonas lactucae
CGGTCGTAGGCGTAATCGACTGTGTTGCCGTCGGGGAGGGTTTTTCTTACAAGGCGTCCAGCATAGTCGCGCTGGTAACGGGTAATGAGCTGACGACCGTCGTCGCCGTGTTCGGTTTTTTCCTGGAGGTTGCCGTTGAGGTCGTAGACGTAGGCGGTGCGCTGGCCGTCGAAGCCGATTTCCTGTTGGATCAGGCCGTTGGGGTGGTAATCCAGTCGGTAGATTTCGCCGATTTCGTTTTCGATTTCGGTCAGCAGCAGTCGAGCGTTGTCGTAGCGGTATTTGACCTGGCTGCCGTCGGCGTTGATGCGGCGGCTGATCAGGTGCAGGCCGTCGGCGTATTCGTAACGGGTGACGTGACCGAGTTCGTCGCGTTCGGCGGTGATTTTTCCGTAGGGGTTGTAGCTGTATTCGCGGGTTGCGCCGCCCGGCAGCACGATTCGAATCAAGCGGCCGACGCTGTCCCATTGGTATTGGGTTAGCGCGCCCTGTTCATCCTCGCGGGCAATCTGGCGGCCTAGATCATCGTAGCGATAGCGCTTGATGCCTCCATTGGGCAGTTGCTCTTCAAGCAACTGGCCGCGTTCATTCCAGATCAAGCGATGACAGCTGTGATCGGGATACCAAACCCCAATCAACTGCCCATATTTGTTGTAGCTGTAGTCCGAAACATGGCCGTCTGGATCGGTCCTACGCGTTACGTCACCCTGATCGTTACGCTCGTATTTCCAGACCGCCTCCCCACGTCTTACAACCCGTACGAAGCCATTGTCATGCTCGTAGGACGTCGGCTCATCGTCCCCCGGAAACACCGCCACCAAACGTCCGGCGTCGTCGTATTGATACGCCGTCACCGCGCCCAGCGGATCCTGCTCGACCGTCAGCCGGCCTTTAGCGTCGTAGGATTTAAAATGCTGGGCACCGTCTGGATCAACACGCTGCACCAACCGTGCGCGGTCATCGTGGACATACACTTCCTGGCTACCGTCGGTGTTATGCACGTCCACACGGCCGTCATCACCCCAGACATACCGCGTGTCCATCTGCGAAAAACTGGCCCAGTGCCGGACACAGCGGGCCGCCTTGCCAGCTCTTTCCCACTCCCAAAAGAAACTCGCCCCACCGGCCAAGCCCCGTTCCAGAATGACGTGCTGCTCGTCGTACCGATAAACCTCGCTTTCGCCTACCGCATTGGTCGCCGAAACGAGTCGGCCCGAGTCGTCATAGGCGTAGGAAACAATGCTCTGCTCCGTCACCCATTCGTAAGGCTCATACCCCTTGGCCCGCTGAACCTGGTAATCCACCGCCACAATGCGGCCCAGCTCATAACGCAAAAACAGCGAGCCGCCGACGCCGTTATCCAACCGCTCAATACGGCCCATAAAATCCCGGGCAATCCGCAGCCGGTTGTCATACGCGTCACTGATCGAGAACAGCACGCCGTCGCGAAAGTGATAAAACCGCGATGCCTGGGCCAGCACCAACTCATCCGGCGAAGACCCCAAATAGATCGCCGCTTCGGCCAGGCT
>NZ_JAFHKI010000166.1 GCF_016937615.1 Pseudomonas lactucae
CCCCGATTACGGAATATCAGTCGACATATTATTGACTGTTCCACCGCAATCGGGGGCAAGCCCCCTCCCACACTTGGATTGGGTTTACACGGCTGGGAACTCAGTCGCCTGTAGCGATCGCCCGCGCCGGATCCGTGATCCACTCACTCCACGACCCCGCATACAACTTGCCCAACGGATAACCCGCCAGGCTTAGCGCAAACAGGTTATGACACGCCGTCACCCCGGAACCGCAATACGCCACCAGTTCCTCCGGCGAGCGCCCCTGCAATTGCGCGGCAAACCGTTGCTTGAGCTGCTCGGCCGGCAGAAAACGACCGTCGCTGCCCAGGTTTTCGTTGAACGCCGCACATTGCGCACCGGGGATATGCCCGGCAATCGGGTCGATGGGTTCCACTTCACCGCGAAAACGCGCGGGTGCACGCGCATCGATCAAGGTCATGCCCGGTTGGCCCAGGCGTTTCTGCAGGTGTTCGGCGTCCAACAGCAGGTGATTATCCGGCTTGCCGACAAAGGTCCCCGGCTCGATCGTCGGCGCATCCAGGCTCAATGGGAACCCGGCGCTGTGCCAGGCCTTGAGGCCGCCATCCAGGATAAACACGCCATCGCGCTTGCCCAGCCAGGCCAGCAACCACCACGCACGGGCGGCATAAGCGCCAGGACCGTCGTCGTACAGCACCACATCGGTATCGGCGTTGACCCCCCAGGCCCGCAGCTGCCTGGCAAAGGTATCCGGCTCCGGCAACGGATGACGACCGGTCACCCCCTTGATCACCGGTCCACTGAGATGGCGCTTCAGGTCGGCATACTGCGCGCCGTCGATATGCCCTTCGGCATAACTGCAGCGCCCATAATCCGGGTCTTCGAGGGCAAAGCGGCAATCGAGGATCACCCAGCCGCCGGTCTCGCGACGCTCGGCCAATGACTGCGGGTTGATCAGTTGGGCAAGCGGCATGACGAACTCCTGCGAATGCATGGGGGAAAGGTCTACTTCACTTCTTCCAATGCCTGGTTCAACGGCACGTAAAACTCTTTGAACAGCGCATCCACCGCCTCTTTGGCCTGGGGCGTGACAAAACCCGCCTCCAGCACCAGGACTTGATACACACCGCGTTTGATCGCTTCGGCGCTCAGGTGGGCGGAGTTTTCATTGGTGGTGCACAGAAATCGCACCCAGGAGGTGAGGATGATCCAGGCATTGAGCGTCAGGGCTTCGGTTTGCACCGGGTCCATGTTGAGGATGCCGGCATCGACAAATCCCTGATAAATGGCGCCGCCCTGGACCAGGCAACGCTGGGAAAAACGCCGGTAGCCGGTGGCCAGTTCCGGGTCGCTTTCCAGCAGATGTTCGAGGTCACGGTGCAGGAAACGGTAACGCCACATGCCGGCCAGCACGGCCTGCAGGTAAAAACGCTTATCCTCCACGACCATCCCGCGTCCCTGCGGTGGGCGCAGAAAACTGTCTACCAGCGCTTCGTATTCACGAAACAGCACGGCGATGATCGCCTGCTTGTTGGGGAAGTGGTAGTACAGGTTGCCCGGTGAAATTTCCATGTGAGCGGCGATATGGTTGGTGCTGACACTGCGCTCGCCCTGCTGGTTAAAAAGCTCCAGGCTGGTTTGCACAATGCGTTCGCTGGTCTTTACTCGTGGTGCCATAAGGGAATCAGCTTCTATACACGTGATTGAGCATCTTACGGCCTATCCTTGCCAGGATAAATCTGGATATTGCTGCAATGTTATTTGACAATTTAGAGTAATGACTCTAAAAATCCAGGCAGACCAATAACAATCGGTACCGCGCCATGTCTGCCAACGTTGCCTATCTGCAAGATCCCCAGGCACTGGATCAACTCCACGTCCTGTTTGACGCCCAACGTCGCGCCTATGCGGCCAACCCGATGCCACCGGCCGGGCAGCGCCTGCAATGGCTCAAGGCCCTGCGCGACCTGCTCAGCGACGAACGCCAGGCACTGATCAACGCCATCAGCCAGGACTTCAGCCACCGCAGCGCGGACGAAACCCTGTTTGCCGAACTGATGCCCAGCCTGCACGGCATCCACTACGCCAGCAAACACCTCAAGGGCTGGATGAAACCTTCCCGCCGTGCGGTAGGTCTTGCCTTCCAGCCGGCGTCAGCCAAAGTCATTTACCAACCGTTGGGCGTGGTCGGGGTGATCGTGCCGTGGAACTACCCGCTGTTCCTGGCCATCGGGCCATTGGTCGGTGCATTGGCGGCGGGCAACCGGGTGATGCTCAAGCTCAGCGAGTCCACCCCCGCCACCGGTGAACTGCTTAAAACGCTGCTGGCGAAGATCTTCCCCGAAGACCTGGTATGCGTGGTGCTGGGCGAAGCCGAGGTGGGCATGGCGTTTTCCAAGCTGCGCTTCGACCACCTGCTGTTCACCGGCGCCACCAGCATCGGCAAGCATGTGATGCGTGCGGCGGCCGAACACCTCACACCGGTCACCCTGGAGTTGGGGGGCAAATCGCCAGCCATCGTTTCCGCTGACGTGCCGCTCAAGGACGCCGCCGAACGCATCGCTTTCGGCAAAGCCTTGAATGCCGGACAAACCTGCGTGGCGCCGGACTACGTGCTGGTGCCGGAAGACCGCGTCGAGGGGTTTATCGAGGCCTACAGTAAAGCGGTTCGCGGGTTTTATCCGACGCTGGCCGATAACCCGGACTACACGGCGATCATCAACGAGCGGCAGTTGGCGCGGCTTAACAGTTACATCAAGGACGCCACCGACAAGGGCGCCACCCTGATTGCGCTGTACGAACAGGGCCAGGCGCGACGGATGGCTCATAGCCTGTTGCTCAATGTCAGCGACGACATGACGGTGATGCAGGATGAAATCTTTGGTCCCGTGCTGCCGATCGTGCCCTATCGCGGTATCGACCAGGCGTTTGCCTACATCAACCAGCGCCCTCGCCCACTGGCCCTGTATTACTTCGGCTACAACAAGGGCGAACAGAACCGCGTACTCCACGAAACCCATTCCGGCGGTGTATGCCTGAACGACACGCTGCTGCACGTGGCTCAGGACGACATGCCGTTTGGCGGCATCGGCCCTTCGGGTATGGGCCACTACCACGGCCATGAAGGCTTCCTGACCTTCAGCAAGGCCAAGGGTGTGCTGGTGAAACAGCGCTTGAACGCCGCCAGGTTGATCTACCCGCCCTACGGTAAATCCATTCAGAAGCTGATCCAGAAGTTGTTCGTTCGCTGATACCGCCACTCATGGGACAACAATAACAATGAACCCTAGCCTGACTGAAACACCTGCGCTGTCGCGGCGCGGCGTCTTGAAAATCGGCCTGTGCGCCAGCGCCTTCCTGGCCACCGCCGGGTTGGGCGCCAGCCTCAGCGGCTGCTCCAGCAGCACGCCAGCCAACGGCTTCGCGCTGTTGCGCAGCAGTGATCTGCCATTTTTACGTGCGGTGATCCCGGTATTGCTGGAAGGCGTGGCCAGCGCCCAGCAAATCGCCAATGGCGTCGAAGACACCCTCAAAAAGCTCGACTTCAGCCTGAAGCACCTGTCGCCGGAGATGTTCAAGCTCACCCAGCAACTGTTCGACGTCTTGAGTATGGGCATCACCCGCGGCCCGTTGACCGGTATCTGGGGCAGTTGGGAAAACGCCGACAGCGAGCAGATGCGCAACTTCCTGCACCGCTGGGAGAACAGCTACCTGAACCTGCTGCGCATGGGCCAGGGCTCGTTGCTCAAGCTGGTGATCATGGCCTGGTACTTCCAACCGGCGTCCTGGGCCCATTGCGGCTACCCCGGCCCGCCGAAGATCTGATCCGCATCCCCCAATAAAAACAAGAGACGACCCTGATGCCCGTACCCGATCTGTTTCGCGAAGGCCTGGCCCGTGGCTGGAAAACCCACAACGGCGCCGCCCTCGACAGCGACCTGACCCTGGAAGCCGACGTCGCCATCATCGGCAGCGGTGCGGGTGGCGGCACCACCGCCGAGATCCTCAGCGCCGCCGGCTACAAGGTGCTGCTGATCGAAGAAGGCCCGCTCAAGACCAGCAGCGATTTCAAGCTGCTCGAAGACGAGGCCTACACCAGCCTGTACCAGGAAGGCATCGGCCGCATGAGCAAGGACGGCGCGATCACCATCCTGCAAGGCCGGGCGGTGGGCGGCACCACGCTGATCAACTGGACCTCCAGCTTCCGCACCCCGGACGCGACCCTCGCCCACTGGGCCAGCGAATACGCAGTGAAAGGCCACAGCAGTGCCGAGATGGCGCCGTGGTTCGAGAAGATGGAACAACGCCTGGGCATCGCGCCCTGGGCGATACCGCCGAACGCCAACAACGACGTCATCCGCAAAGGCTGCGAACAACTGGGCTACAGCTGGCACGTGATCCCGCGCAATGTGCGCGGCTGCTTCAACCTGGGCTATTGCGGCATGGGTTGCCCGGTCAATGCCAAGCAATCGATGCTGGTGACCACCATCCCATCCACCCTGGAGAAGGGCGGTGAGCTGCTGTACCTGGCCCGCGCCGAACGCCTGAACTACAGCGGCGACCGCATCAGCAGCCTGGAATGCCTGGCGATGGATGCCCGTTGCGTGGCGCCCACCGGACGCAAGATCACCGTGAAGGCCAAACACTATGTGCTCTCGGGCGGCGGCATCAACAGCCCGGCATTGCTGATGCGCTCGGACGCACCCGACCCGCATTCGCGGCTGGGCAAGCGTACCTTTTTGCACTTGGTGAATTTTTCCGCCGCGCTGTTCGACGAGGTGATCAACCCGTTCTACGGCGCGCCGCAGTCGATCTACTCCGACCACTTCCAATGGCAGGATGGCACCACCGGCAAAATGTCCTACAAGCTTGAGGCGCCCCCCTTGCATCCGGCCTTGGCGAGCACCTTGCTGGGGGGCTACGGCACGCAAAACGCTCTGGACATGAGCCAATTGCCCAACACCCACGCCATGCTCGCCCTGCTGCGCGACGGCTTTCACCCCGACAGCCCGGGCGGCAACGTGGAACTGCGCGGCGACGGCACGCCAGTGCTCGACTATCAGGTCTCGCCGTACGCCTGGGACGGCTTGCGCCGGGCCTTTCACAGCATGGCCGAGATCCAGTTCGCGGCGGGCGCCACGTCCGTCAAACCGCTGCACCACGATGCGCGTTATGTCAAAACCCTCGCCGAAGCCCGCACCTTGATCGACGGTTTGAACCTGGAACTGCACCGCACCTGCCTGGGCAGCGCCCATGTGATGGGCGGTTGCGCCATGGGTGAAGACCCGAAAAACGCAGTGGCCGACAGCCTCGGTCGTCATCACCAATTGCGTAACCTGTCGATCCACGATGGCTCGCTATTCCCCACCAGTATTGGGGCCAACCCGCAATTATCGGTCTACGGGTTGACCGCACAACTGGCCGTTGCATTGGCCGAACGTCTGAAAACAGCGTGAAAAAACGTTCGATACGCGGCCTCTATCTACATAAGTCGACTTGGCCGACCGGGATGGCTGCGATACCATCCGGTTCCCCAACGGACTCCGCCAGGACGACGCGATGAACCGAGTGTTGTACCCAGGTACCTTCGACCCGATTACCAAAGGCCATGGCGATCTGGTCGAACGCGCCTCTCGCTTGTTCGACCATGTGATCATCGCGGTCGCGGCCAGCCCCAAGAAAAACCCGCTGTTTCCCTTGGAACAGCGCGTAGAGCTGG
Organism: Pseudomonas lactucae; assembly: GCF_016937615.1. GTDB lineage: Bacteria > Pseudomonadota > Gammaproteobacteria > Pseudomonadales > Pseudomonadaceae > Aquipseudomonas > Aquipseudomonas lactucae. The sequence continues at coordinate 5,702 of NZ_JAFHKI010000166.1, forward strand.
CGCGAGAGGTCACCAAGCACCTGCCTAACGTAGAAGTCGTGGGTTTTTCGACTCTGCTGGCGCATTTTGCCAAGGAGCAGAACGCCAACGTGTTCCTGCGTGGCCTGCGCGCGGTCTCGGACTTCGAGTACGAATTCCAACTGGCCAACATGAACCGCCAACTGGCACCGGACGTCGAGAGCCTGTTTCTTACGCCGTCTGAGCGTTATTCGTTCATTTCCTCGACGTTAGTCCGTGAAATTGCCGCCCTGGGCGGAGATATCACCAAGTTCGTGCACCCTGCCGTGGCGGATGCGCTGACGCTGCGCTTCAAGAAGTAAGACCGCTTAATCGGCGCCCGCTCGCACTGCGGGCGCCAATGCGGCACAATTGCGCGCATTAGTTTTCAGATGCCTTGGCCGAGTGCCCTGGCAGGAGTTTCCATGTCCCTGATCATCACCGACGATTGCATCAATTGCGACGTCTGCGAACCCGAGTGCCCGAACGCTGCTATTTCCCAAGGTGAGGAGATCTACGTGATCGACCCCAACCTGTGTACCCAGTGTGTCGGCCACTATGACGAACCTCAGTGCCAGCAGGTGTGCCCGGTGGATTGCATTCCGCTGGATGAGGCCCATCCTGAGACGCAAGAGCAGTTGATGGAGAAGTACCGGAACATTACCGGTAAGGCTTGAGGTTCTTTAGTGCCTGTAAGGGCCCCATCGGGAGCAAGCCCCCTCCCACAGTTGACCGAGTTCCAACATGAGAATG
>NZ_JAFHKI010000167.1 GCF_016937615.1 Pseudomonas lactucae
GGGGGGGGGCACTTAATACCGGACACTTTCGGGTTAACATGATTGAGCCGTACCCATCAGCAACAGTGCCTTCTGGACCTTGAAAATCGTGCCCTTGACGAAAACAAAGGCGCCATTTCCGATGCAGGGCGTTGCAGTGGCTAGGACACCACCATATAAAGCAAGACAGGCCGGATAACCGACGCTCTCGCGCTACAAGCGAAACTGACTCACGAGCGCCTGCAGCTCGGCCCCCAATTGCGCAAGGTCGGCGCTAGAAACTGAGGTCTTCTCACTCGCAACTGCAGACTGCTCGGCGATGACACGAATACTGCTAATACTGCGGTCAATTCCTTCTGCCACTGAACTTTGTTGCTCTGCAGCGGTAGCAATTTGTTGGTTCATTTGTCCAATGCGCGAAACGGCCTGATCTATGAGCGCTAGAGCCTCACCTGCACTGCGTGCGACGGCAACACTTTCTCCAGCCATGCCACGACTTTTCGTCATCACGCTTACAGCACTTTCGGCACCACATTGAAGGGTAAGAATCAATTCCTCAATTTGCGCAGTGGATTGATGAGTGCGTCGCGCCAGAGCTCGCACCTCATCAGCAACTACCGCGAAACCGCGCCCGGCTTCTCCGGCACGGGCTGCCTCGATGGAGGCATTGAGAGCGAGGAGATTCGTTTGCTCAGCAATCCCTTTTATGACATCAAGAACGGTACTGATATTCGAACTATAATTTTTAACGCTTGCAATAGTTTCGGCCGAAATCTCAACAGACGTAGCTAGGTGCTCGATGCTGGTGATAGCCTTCTGCACAGTCTCTCCCCCCTTGCGGGTCTGCTCATCTGCTTGGCGAGCAGAGCCAGCAGCGATGTCCGCATTCCGAGCGACTTCCTGCACGGTAGCAACCATTTCATTCATGGCGGTAGCCACCTGCTCAGTTTCCAAAAGTTGCCCGGCGACTCCAACATTGGTTTGCTCGGTGACAGCCGAAAGCGCCCCTGCTGCAGAGGCGAGTTGTGCGATGCCGTTACCTAGCCCTCCTAGTAGCCCTCGTAAACTTGATGTCATCTGCTGTACGGCTAGCATCAATTGGCCAAGCTCATCACGGCGGGCGCTCTTCAGCACCACAGTAAGATCACCGCCTGCAACTCGCCTGGCAGCATCGACTACGCTTCCTAAAGGGCCAACGATCAAATGAGTGATAAATAGCGCACAAATGATGCCAATAAACAACGCCACTGAAGTAGCCCCTATCAAAATGCGTTTAGCCGCGCCGGACTCACTTTCAAGTTGCGAACGCTCCTGTGCTAGCGACTTTTGAGTTGCCTCTGTTACAGCGTGAGCACTTTCGCCTATTGATTTTTCAGTGTCCAGACGTTGTAGGACAGCTCTGTGCAAGCTGGCGAACTGCTTGTGGTATCCCTCAAGCAACTGCATGGCTTCATCAGTGGTCTTTTGAATATCGGGGTCATGACTCAGCGCCAACAATTGCTCTCCGTTAGTGGTAAGCGACATGAAGTGCTCTTCCATCAGACTGATATACTGCTCATCCTCACTCAGCAGGAAATCTTTCTCGACGCGCCGAGCTTCCAACAACTCGGCAGCGAGAGCGTTTGCTTGAAAGGCCTGGTCAAGTAACGTCAGACTACTCTGATCATTCGACTGCTGAATCCTTGTTACAGTGGCTTCACGCAGGCGCTCGGCTAGATCCTCGAAACGCTCAAGCGCTGCTCTCGCCGAGTCCTCCATGGCTTTTTGGGAGGAGCGATTGTCCTCAGTTGCCCTGCGAAGCAGCTGCAAATCCTCTCTATAGCGCATGACGTTCTGTTGGACCTGGTGCATCATACCCCTGCTCTCCTCGCGAGGTAACACCCTCTCAACAAGCTTGGCTTGGTCGTTTACTTTATCTACCAAACTGATCGCCTGCTCTATGAATGGGGCTTGACCGCGAATCAGATAGTTTTTTTCTAGCTGGCGCGCTAGAGCTAGATTGGTATCTATATCGCGTATGCGTAACAGGTCTTCGTAGCCATGCTGGTTACTTTCTAATGTTCGCTGCCCGATCCATGAGATTGCAACGTAATCGTAAGAATGAGGCCAAAACCAGCCATCATTTTCATACGAATACTTAAGTCGAGCAGAATACGAATTAGGGCCTGCACAGTGACTCCTTGCGTTTAGCTTTATCAGTATGGTCGGGAAAACTCAAGCAGATGCCAAGTACATGTGATTCAAAAAAAAACAATCCAGAACAGCTCACTTTTACCGCTCATACTCTCAACGCTGTTTGATTGAAAACCACCCTTTTATTCTGCTGACCATAATACTGGCCTTCACTCTTCTTAACGAATATTAATAAAGCAGCGTCATTACTGCACTTAAGCACTCCCCTGATTACAAACCAGAGGAGTACCGCAAGTACTAACCGAGAAAAATTGACTTAGTTTCTAGAAACTCTTCGATCCCAGCGCCACCCCATTCACGACCATTGCCCGATTGTTTATAACCCCCAAAGGGAGCAGTAGGGTCGACGTTCGCCCCATTGAGATGAACCATGCCCGTTCGCAGTCTACGTGCTACTCGTTCAGCGTCCGCCTTGTCGCTACCATAAACGTAGCCCGACAGTCCGTAGATCGAATTATTGGCGATCGTTACCGCATCCTCCTCGCTGTCATACGGAATAATGACTAGCACTGGGCCGAATATTTCCTCCTGCGCGATAAAGCTTTTGTTGTCCTCAACCGTTAATACGGTAGGCTTTACATAGAAGCCTTTTTCCAATCCCGCGAGCGAATCCGCCCCCCCACACACGAGCCTTGCCCCGTCGTTAATACCTTGCTCAATCATCTCCCGCACTTTGAGAAATTGACGTCTATTGGCAATCGGTCCCACGGTCGTTTTCTGGTCCATCGGATTACCGACAATCAGCTCACCACACACTTTCGTGGCGATAGCTTCTACTCGTTCCAGATGATGCCGAGGCACCAACATTCGTGATGGAGCAGTGCAGCTCTGACCGGAGTTACTCATCATCAATGTGACACCATGAGTGACGGCCGTCTCTAAATCCGCACCTTCCAAAATAATATTAGCGGACTTACCACCCAGCTCCAATGAGACTCGCTTGATCGTTTCTGCGGCTGCTTTTGATACCTGGATTCCTGCATTAGTCGACCCCGTCAGCGAGATCATATCTATTAGGGGGTGCGAAGAAAGGATATGACCGAGACGCCCACCCTCACCTAAAATCATGTTAAATACCCCCGCTGGCGTACCAGCCTCCTCCATTATTTCCGCTAAGAGTTGGGAAGAGTATGGGGCATTCTGGCTAGGCTTCAGCACGATTGTGCAACCGGCAACCAGCGCCGGAGCAACCTTGCACACCACTTGGTTCATTGGCCAGTTCCAAGGAGTGATAAGGGCACAAACGCCAACCGGCTCTTTCACGATTCGCGCTGTAGAAACAAGCGTTTCAAAAGGATGCTGTTTTGCTAAAGCAGCAGTTACCCGAAAATGTAACAGGCCGATCGTCGCCTGCGCAGGCATCGAAAGACTATAAAAAGGGGCCCCCATCTCTTTAGTGATTGCATCCGCCATTTCAGGTAGGCGACGTTCATACACATTCGCGATACGCTCTAGCAGCGCGATACGCTCATCGAGCGATGTTTGCGAATAGGTCGCAAAAGCTTTGTGAGCAGCCTTAATTGCACATTCAGCATCTAACTCGTCGCCGAACAGTATTGTACCGCTAACCTCCCCATTTGCCGGATTGATAACATTATGTTGTTGCCCTCCGGACAACGGGGCGACCCAAGCCCCATCGATATAAAACTTGTCTAGATGAATAGCGCCTTCGTAATCCATAAGTCCTCTGCACTCTGCGTTAACGTTGCTATCAGGTAATGAGCGAAACCATTCATTTAATGAGACTCAGCTCAGCTCTTGGAACCTCATACAACGGCTTCAATAAGTCGAGGCCCGTGCCCCCGCATTGCAGACAAGTACATATCGTTAAACTCTTCTGCCGTAGTTGCACGACTAGCTTCAACACCGAACCCTTGAGCAATTTTCACCCAATCCAGCTCAGGATTATGTAGATCCAACATTGAAAGTGCTTTAGAACCTGCCCCGACAACTCCCACCCGCATCAACTCGATATTTAGGATTGCATAAGAGCGATTTGCATAGATCACGACAGTTACGTCAAGCTGCTCTCGCGCCATGGTCCAAAGTGCCTGCAAAGTATAGGCAGCGCCGCCATCGCCATGAGGACAAACCACCTTACGATCCGGTGCCGCGATTGCAGCGCCGATTGCAAGAGGAAGACCTTGGCCGATAGACCCGCCCGTCAGAGGGAGATGCGTGTGAGGCCGAGCAGTTGCCATGGATGCAAGAAGGTAAATACCACTAGTAGCCGACTCATCTGCAATAATTGCATTATCGGGCGTCAAGTGTGCAATAGCACGAGCAACACCATCAACCGTCAGCCTACCACTTGGCAGGTCAGGCAAGATGAGTGGAACACGCCGCTCAACGTGAGCAGGCGCTTTAAGCTCTTCAGCCAAAGAAATCATCCCATTAGCGGAGTCTTCATGGGGATGCGCCAGATAACTGATAATGCACCCATCAGGAGTGCACCAACTGGATTTACCAGGATAAGCGAAGAAGGAAACGGGCGGCTTGGAGCCAACCAAAATGAGTTGTTCTATGTCTTGAAGAAACGCTGTGATCTGTTCTGCAAAGTACGGAATTCTCTCCACCGCCACCCGTCCTGCACCGAGCTCAACATGAGGTGCAAAGGTATCGCACAGTAGCCGGGCACCCGTTGCCGCCTGAACTCGCCCTGCTGCCTCCAACCCGGCGCCATGCAGCACCGCACCTCTAAGTAGAATCGCCGTTTTCTTGCCATTCTTCAGAAGCTCTATAGAGCGCTCGATCGCCTTATCTGAAACCTTCGCCATTCCAGAGTCTGGGATGGGCCCCACAGCGTGCTCAGCAACCTCCCAAGCGGTATCCGCTGGCAATATCAGTGTCGCCACTCCTCCAGGAGCAGAACGTGCAGCCTGAACCGCCCGGGCGGCATCTACCGCAACCGTCTTTGCATTTTTTGATTCGTGAATCCACGAGGATACAGGTCGGGCAAAACCAACAATGTCCGAGGTCAACAGGGCATCGTACTGAAGATGATAAGTCGCATGATCCCCTACGATATTAACAATCGGAGTATTGGCGCGACGAGCGTTGTGCAGGTTAGCAAGCCCGTTGGCTAGTCCTGGCCCCAAATGCAGCAGAGTAGCCGCGGGCTTTCCAGCGATACGCCCATAGCCGTCCGCTGCCCCCGTAGCCACTCCCTCGAAAAGACATAGAACGCTCCGCATCCCTGGCACAGAATCCAATGCCGCCACGAAGTGCATTTCGGACGTTCCTGGGTTGCCAAAGCAGACCTCCACACCACAATTATCTAGCGTCTGTACGAGGGACTGAGCACCATTCACTGCTTCTGTAACACTTGTATTAATTGTCATTAGTTACACCTATACGGCTAGTCGAAGCATGGATTCCGCCAGGCACACATAAGAAACCTGCAACCCTATGTGGGCTTGAAATGCGACAAATCCACGGTTATCGCAGCCCTGGCCTCGCCACTATCATTCGCGGATTACAGGCAGTACCCCCGTGAAGCTAGCTATTCTGGAAAAGCCTTAAGCTGACGTTAGTCAGATTATAACTTGCATCGATTTCCAGCAAGAGCCAAATCACCGAGCATCTTCATCTGCTCAGATTTCAGCGAGCGGTACAGCCATACAGACGTTCCTTTTTTGCAGCACGCTACGAGCCTGCATTCTGGTGCGGCTGGACCTCAAGGGCTAACTCGGAGATGTTATTTCGTAGAATTGCCTGACGCCGTACACGCAAGAGAAGGCCACGGCTCCGGGCCAGGTGATAACCAGTCAACCCTGTTTCAGTGCCTGCTTGCATACAACGGGTTATATGACCAGCCAAATTGCGTCGATGCTAGGCAATGTGTGGCTCTCGGATAAAACGGGGACCTTCGGGGAAAGGATTTGCTGGCCGAGAGGAATCTTGACTCTAGAACCACTTGCTGGTCAGGGCGATTGAGCGACTCAAGCTTCGTCTGAACGACCGCGGGCAGGCGCAGCGCCGCAGCAGTCACGGCTAAAGCTATATCTGGTAGTTAAGTTCTATCGCCTGCGGAAGCTCGACAACGAACTGTCTCCCAGCGCTAGCACTGAAAGGCGTAGGTCTTCAGAGATCCGACATGAGCCCGCACAACTTTCCCGACCGCAGACGCTACCTAAATCTAGGATATTCGTGGGGGTGAATGTGGGGGTTTTTTTCTGATATGAAAAAGCCCAATCTTTTCAGATTGGGCTAAGTCACTGAAAAATATGGTCGGGACGGAGTGATTCGAACACTCGACCCCTAGCACCCCATACGAGGGGTAGCTGAATTCCATGTTTATCCGCCAGCCGTATCTGCCGAACGCATAAAAAACCCGGCACGAGACCGGGTGATTACCAGCCCCTCAAAAACACAGCCCCTAAATGAGAGGGATGGAGGGCTGACAAGAGAGTGCGGGAGCGGGATATTGGCCTAATGGCATCTTCCTGCGCAATAGAATCCTCTAGCCAACCAGCTCCGAAACATCAGGCGACTTGCGTAGCCCACACACTCAGGAGTAGCTCTAGATGGGCCCAAGAAAGCAGCGACATTCGTTATCATCGCACGAGACAGTACCTCAGCTTGAGCCCAGGGCACTACAAACGATTCGCACAGCAACGTCGAAATTCTCCAGAGTGAGTACTTCGATTGGCGAGCGCCCCTTCAGTCGCTCATGAGGCTCACAGACCGTCCGATAGAGCCGCCACGCATCGACACCCGGAAACCGCGTTAATGCAGCAAGTACCAACTTGTGCCGCAGTGGATCAAGCTGCCAGTCGGGAATGCGCTGACCGCGATTCCCCAGGCTCAGCGACAGCAGACGGCGAGCCTTGATGTCGCGATTGATCTGATCTCGGGATTTGCCTGCCAATTTGGCGAAGACCAGCAGCGGCAAATTACTCGAAGCCTCATAAGTGGCCAGCATCTCGGCACGTTCGCGCTGGATGTCAGACACGTGGGATTTTTGCGGTTTTTCAGTCGACACCGAAAGAGGTACGACAGGCGACTGATGCGACACGACAAGAGCCGACTCGTCGTTAACCGAAGCCTTGGGCACCGAGACCGTTACCACTGGAAAGTTGCCGTTGAACTGAATGGAATTTGCGCTCACGTTTTCAAGTGACGGCAGCGAAGCAGCCCCCTCCAATCGGATGGTAAGCGGAGAGCTTGCCGCTTTCAGCTGACCCTGCCCCCACAGATCCAGACGGTTCGCCCAATCCTGCATCATGGTCCGACGCTGCTCGACATACTCCGCATGATTGTAGGCAGCACTCACCTTGTCCGGATCAGCATGAGAAAGCTGAGCATCAACCCACACCTTCGGGTATCCGATCTCGTTCAGTGCCGTCGAGATCGTCGCCCTCATGCCATGACCGGTGAGTTGATCGGCGTACCCCATCCGACGCAACGCGCCATTCAGTGTGTTCTCACTGATACGCTTGCTCAGGTCGCTTCGATGCGCAAACAAGTAGCGCTGTGCGGGGACAACCTGGTCCAGCAAGTGACGCACGATCTCCAGCGCCTGGACCGACAGCGGGACAATGTAGGGTGGTACATTTTGGGTCTGCTTACCTGGCTTCCGCATCGCTAGCTGGAGTTGTTTCACCACTTCCGCCGGTATGACCCACAAGCGCTTCTCCAGATCGAACTGGTCGGGTGTTGCCAACCGCAATTCGCCCGTGCGGACACCGGTCAGCAACAACAACCGAAGGCCAAGCCGAGTTTGGTCGGCACCACCGTAGTTTCGAAGCGCAGCCATCAACCCCGGGAGCTCGTCCATGCGGAGAAACGGATTGTGCGTTACGGGAGGTTTGGGAAGTGCGACCACATCGAGGTCTGAAGCCGGATTGTGTTCCAGCCCCTCGATTTTCACCAGCGCATAGCGGAACAATTGGTTGAACCAGGTCCGGCATTTTTCGGCTGTCGTTAAGGCCTTGCGCTGTTCGATCCTGCTCAGTAAATCCAGCAGATCGTGACGATTGATATCGTAGATGGACCGCGCGCCCAGGGTGGGCAGGACGTCTTTATTGAAGATTCTCAAGATCTGCGAGAGCGTGCTCTGGCGTCCTTCCTTCAGGCTTAGCCTGCGGAACTCCACCCACTGATTGAACACGGCCTCGAAGGTATGCTCCGCCGCAAAGCGAACAGCACGACGCTGTTGCTTACGGTGCTCATAGGGATTGATGCCTTGGGCGACCAAGGCGCGCGCCTCATCACGCCGCGCACGGGCTTCTTTGAGGCTGATTTGCGGATAACTACCAAGAGACATGCGTTTCTGCACGCCCGCCCAGTAATATCTGAAACGCCAGATTTTCCCGCCGCGTGCGGTCACGTTGAGCGCGAGCCCATCCGTGTCGCCTATTGTGTAGTCATTGCCGGTGATTCGGGCTTGCCGAACGGTCGTATCCGAGAGTGCCATAGCGAGCTCCTGAACAGAGTCAGGGCCAGATGCTCGTCTCGCTATCCAAGCTGCTCCAGCAAAAAACCGATTCAGTGCACATCCAAATCCAAGATCCTCATTTGGGACTTAAATCGGGACTTAAAAGCACTGGATGGAGCTGGATTTCAGTGGTTCCCGCTGGAACGAAAAAAGGGCCTAAAGGCCCTGATTTCAATCACTTACAGAATTCAGTGGAACTCTGTAGCGCAATATTTGGAGCGGGAAACGAGACTCGAACTCGCGACCCCGACCTTGGCAAGGTCGTGCTCTACCAACTGAGCTATTCCCGCTTGGTGATGCGCATTCTATAGATTCCTGAGCACCCGTCAACCCCTTGATTCAAAAAAGTTTTATTTCTTTTCGACGGTGGTGCGCAGATGGGGCCAGGCGGCGCGCAGGTACTGGAGCATGGACCAAAGGGTCAGGCCGGCGGCAATGAGCAGCAAAGCGTAGCCCAGCACTACCCAGAAAGTGAAGGCCGGTGGGTTGGCCAGCAGGATGACGAGCGCGAGCATTTGTGCGGCGGTTTTCCATTTGCCCATGTTGGAGACGGCAACGTGGGCGCGGGCGCCGATTTCGGCCATCCATTCGCGCAGGGCCGAGACGACGATTTCGCGGCCGATGATCACCGCAGCCGGCAGGGTCAGCCACAGGTTGCCGTGTGCCTGCACCAGCAGGACCAGGGCCACGGCCACCATGAGTTTGTCGGCCACGGGGTCGAGGAACGCGCCGAAGGGCGTGCTCTGTTCCAGGCGTCGCGCCAGGTAGCCGTCGAGCCAGTCGGTGGCGGCCGCGAAGGCGAACACCGAACTTGAGGCCAGGTAGCTCCATTCGTAAGGCAAATAGAACAGCAAAATAAAAATCGGGATGAGCAGGACGCGTAGAACGGTGATCAGATTAGGGATATTCATCGGCACAACTGGCTACGAGGTGGAAAGGCATTCTATTCGCTGTGCAGATTCGCATAAATCAACTCAGCGAGCTTTTTACTGATACCGGGTGCTTTGGCTATCTCGTCAATGCTGGCACGGGACAGCTCCTGCAAGCCACCAAAATGTTTGAGCAAGTCGCGACGTCGTGTTGGCCCGACCCCCGCCACCCCTTCCAGGGTGGAGGTTCGCCGGGTTTTGCCACGGCGGGCACGGTGGCCGGTAATGGCGAAACGGTGGGCTTCGTCGCGAATCTGTTGGATCAAATGCAGTGCGGGTGAGTCGCCCTTCAACGTGAACTCATGGGCGGCATCATTCAAGTACAACGTCTCGAAACCGGCCTTGCGCGTAGCGCCCTTGGCCACACCGAGCAGGATCAGGTCGGGCACGGCCAGTTCATTGAGCACGTCACGGGCCATGGACAACTGGCCCTTGCCGCCGTCCACCAGCAGGATATCGGGCAGCTTGCCCTCGCCGTCCTTCAACTTGCTGAAGCGTCGCGTGAGGGCCTGGTGCATGGCGGCGTAGTCATCGCCGGCGGTGACGCCTTCGATATTGTAGCGCCGGTAGTCGGATTTGATCGGCCCTTCCGGCCCGAACACCACGCAGGAAGCCACCGTGGCTTCGCCGCTGGAGTGACTGATGTCGTAGCACTCCAGGCGCTGGGGCGGCTCATCCAGCTTAAGCACTTCGGCCAGGGCATCGAAGCGCGCCGCGACGTGTTGTCGATTCGCCAGACGTGCGCTCAGGGCCTGTTCGGCGTTGGTGACGGCCAGTTGCTGCCAACGGGCGCGGGTGCCGCGTACGCGGTGGCTGATGTCCAGCTCGCGGCCACGCAGTTCGTGGATAGCCTCGATCAAGGTGGGGAAGTCTTCATGCACCACGTTGACGATCAGCTCCGACGGCAGATCGCGCTCGGGACTGCTCACGTAGTACTGGCCGAGGAACGCGGCCATGACTTCGGCCACATCCTCGTCGATACCGGTCTGCGGGAAGAAATTCTTGCTGCCCAGCACCCGCCCGCCCCGTACGCTGATCAAGTGCACGCAGGCACCACCGGGGTTGACGAAGGCGGCGATCACGTCGACATCCCCCGTGCCGCCTTCCATGCTCTGCTGATCCTGAACCCGACGCAGCAGGGAAATCTGGTCGCGTAGCTCCGCGGCGCGCTCGAAATCCAGGGTACCGGCGGCTTGTTCCATGGCAGTGGAGAGTTCGTCGGTGAGCGCATTGCTGCGTCCTTCGAGGAACATCACCGAATGGCGTACATCCTCTGCATACTCCGCCGAATCCACCAGGCCCACGCATGGCGCTTTGCAGCGTTTGATCTGGTATTGCAGGCACGGCCGCGTGCGGTTCTTGTAGAAGCTGTCTTCGCATTGGCGCACAAAAAAGGTTTTTTGCAGCAGGCTCAAGCTTTCACGGATAGCGCCGGCGCTGGGATAGGGCCCGAAGTACTTGCCCTTGGCCTTCTTCGCGCCACGGTGAATGCTCAACCGCGGGAAATCGCCGTCGGATAAAAACACGTAGGGGTAGGATTTATCGTCACGCAGCAGGATGTTATAGGGCGGCCGCCACTCCTTGATCAGCGTCTGCTCAAGCAGCAGCGCTTCGGTTTCGTTGGCGGTGATGGTGGTTTCGACCTGGGCGATACGCGCCACCAAAGCGGCGGTTTTCGGCGCGAGTCCCGACTTGCGAAAATAACTCGCCAGACGGTTCTTCAGGTTCTTGGCTTTGCCGACATAAAGCAGGCGCGCCTCACTGTCGAACATGCGGTACACGCCAGGGCGGCCACTGCAGGTTGAGAGAAAAGCACTTGGATCAAACGGTGTGGTCATGTCAGGCGCTGGCGTCCACCATGCCGTGGCGCACCGCGAGCAGGGTCAATTCCACATCACTGCTGATGGCGAGCTTCTCGAAAATGCGATAGCGGTAGGTGTTGACGGTCTTGGGCGACAGGCACAGCTTGTCGGAGATGGATTGGACCTTTTGGCAGCCCACGATCATCAGGGCAATCTGGATTTCCCGTTCCGACAGCGCATCGAACGGCGAGTCGCTGGTGGGCTGGAAGGACTTGATCGCCAGCTGCTGCGCGATCTGCGGGCTGATATAGCGCTGGCCGGCAAACACCAGGCGAATGGCTTGCACCATTTCGGCCAAGCCTGCGCCCTTGGTCAGGTAACCCGCGGCACCTGCCTGTAAAAGCCGAGTCGGGAACGGGTCTTCTTCACACACCGTCACGACCACGACCTTGATGTCCGGATGACTGCGCAGCAATTTGGTCGTGGCGCCAAGACCGCCGATGCCAGGCATCTTGACATCCATTAACACCACATCGGGTTTCAACTCCCGAGCCTTGATCAGGGATTCCTCGCCCGACTCGGCCTGGCCGACTACTTGCAGGCCATCGATGTCAGCCAGCATTCGTGTAATGCCTGTACGAACGAGATCATGGTCATCGACTACTAGCACCCTAATCAAGCAGACACCTCGCGAAATGGTCTTATAGGTTGCTGAACACCTTAGCAAAAAACCGAGGCTCAGACCTAGGTGCAAGTGTCATATATATAGAGTTTGGCCAGGCAGCCGCCATCCGCCGGGAAGCGGACGGTTCAATTTCCCGGGCGAAGTGTCAGGACTCCTGGGCCACCGGCTTGGCTTTTCCATTCAGTGAAATGGAATGTTTGGCCAGGGTCGACGCCAAGCGACGGATCGCGTCCTGATCTTCCTTGATCATCACACGGTAATCCCCCAGCACTTTCTCTTCGATCTGACTGAGGGTTTCGAGTTGGATCGGCGTGGCCGTGCCGGTCAACACATACAGCACGTCCACCCCTTTTTCGGCGACACGAGACAAATAATCGGCTTTGGGCGTACGCCCGCCACTTTCATATTTACCTTGCGCATTGGCTTCAACGCCGCCTATCTCGCCAAACAGTTTTTGCGACAGGCCGAGTCGCTCTCTTTCTTGCCTCAAACGCGAACCGATTCCACTCATTTGGATGTATGATCCTATTTGGCACACCCCAAGAGGTGATCCACTCATCTCTTAGTTAAACAAACTTGAACGGTTTTGAACTATGCCCGGAATCCGTACTGCCGCACAAGCCAAGGCCTGGCTGGAACATCAAGGAAAGTCTGTTCAAGCGTTCGCGCGTGAACATGGCGTGGATCCGGCAACCACCTATCAAGTGCTCGCCGGGCGCAAAAAGGGACGGCGTGGAGAGGCCCACAAGGTCGCGGTCCTTCTGGGTATGAAAGAAGGGATCATCCTGTCCGAGGCGGATGGCCAGGCCCACGATCAGGAAGCCGATGTTTGACGTCAGTATGCGCTTATTACGCGCGGGCACATGGTTAGCTTGAACGGCACACACGCTCCATGCGCCAGAAACAATCCTCTTCACCGACGATGCTGAGTCCGTTGCGCTGATAGAGCTCGCGGGCCGGATTGGACTTGAATACCGTCAAACGCAGCAGGCCCTGCGCCTGCGCCTTGAGTGCCATCTGCTCCAACACCCAACTGCCCGCGCCGAGTCCGCGATACGCTTGGAGCATATGCAGTTCGCGGATATAGAGCGCTCGGCTGTCGCGACTCAGGCTGATAAAACCCAGCACGGTGTCGTCCTGACAAATCAGCCAGTTCTCCCGACCAGCCCAGGCGGTGTCAAAACCGTCGCCGGACCACCACAATCCGTATTGCACGTAATAGCGGCTCATGGCTTCGTGGGTCAGCTTGCGTGCAAATGGCAAGTCCTGGTCTGTTGCCGCGCGCAGATAAAAGCTCATTCAGAGCGCAACCACTTGGCCTGCCCACACGCCGCTATCGCGACGGGCGATCACCAGCACATCCCCCACGCCAGGCGCAGCGGCAAGCAAGCTGCCATCAGCGGCCCAGATCGCACTGCGACCGGCGCAGGCCCACCCCCCTGACGGGCCACCGTGATTGGCCATCAACACCAGCATGCAATGCTCAGCGGCATAGCCCTGAAGCAACGCACTGTCGGCGGCATAGCCACCTTCGCTGATCAATACACCGGCGGCGTACACATTGGCGCGTGCCCGCGCCGCGGCACGCGGGTGGCTGGCATGGACAAAATCTGCGCACACCGCCAAGGCAATCCGGTCATTGCCCCACTCAAGGGCTGCACCGCCCTGCCCTGCGACAAACGCAAGCTCTTCGCCATCATGCAAATGCTGCTTGGTGTAGAGCGCCAGGGCTCCGTCCGCCCCCAGCACCAGTGCACCTATCAACACTGCCGAATCAGGCGCCAGTCGAATCGGCATACCCACCACTGCCGTCAATCGCAGTTCCCGTGCCATCTCGCGCAACGGCGCCAACAGTGCATCGTCCGGTGCAATCGCCAATTCGGCCGCCAGGGACGGCTCATACCCTGTCAACGACAACTCCGGGAATACCAGTAATTGCACGCCGTGCTCCGCTGCCACGCGCATGAAGGCCAGGTGTCGCTGGATATTGGCCGGCACATCGCCCGCGATGGAAATGGATTGAGCAGCAGCAAGGGTCAAGGCAGTCATGGTCGCGTCCAGGCAATCATCGTCAAAGTGTGGTCAGCATATCGGCACGTACCCCATAGCCGTAAGTCCCCTGCCGCGATAGAAATTACTGATTGAAACTGCCTGTGCGCCTCTAGTAAGCTCCCCCCATCATTTGGAGAACGACCATGTTGCCTCTCACCCACACTCAGGTTTGCCCCGCTGCCAGCGCCCCGCGCTCGGTGCCGGCTACCCGTGTGAACGGTTCGAGCGCAGCTGTAAGCTTTTATTTTGGGTATTGGTTTAGCCACTGGCGCGCCTGATACCTGAAATCGGCGCCCACTGTTCAAGGGGTCGCCTACCAGAGAAATCTAACCCCCGGTCGGCTCCCCGACCGGGGGTTTTGTTTTTTCAGCCTCTAATAAATTTTGTTTGATCACGAACACTTAAAGGACTCACGACATGAACTACGCCACCTATTACCGCTACGACACCTCTACTGCATGGCGATTTAGCCAGCTCCGTTCGGGACAGCCTGCCGCCTCCGACCGGTCACCTATCGGTGGCAAGCCAACACACACAGCCAGTACGGCCAATTGTCGAACACCCCAGTAGGCCAAGCGCGCGGGAACAACCCGCCGCTTGCCCAGGAAGCCTTGAATATGAACTCCTCCGTCGCCGCTCTGCCCGTTTCGAACCTGATCAGCGCCAATGAAGCCCTGACCCAGCGCCTGCCCAGCGCCCTTGAGCTCAAGCACCAGTTACCCCTCAGCCCGTTTCTCAATGAACAGGTCCACGCTCATCGCCAAGCCGTGCGCGCCATCCTCAATGGCGAAGATTCACGCTTGCTGGTGATTGTCGGCCCATGTTCGATCCACGACCCGGAATCAGCCATGGAGTACGTCCGCAATCTGAAGAAGCTGGCACTCGAAGTCAGCGACCAGATGCTGCTGGTGATCCGCGCCTACGTCGAAAAACCGCGCACCACCATTGGGTGGAAAGGCCTGGCCTACGACCCGCACCTGGATGGCAGCGATGATATGGCCGCCGGCCTGCGCCTGTCCCGCGAGCTGATGCGCGAAATGCTGCGCCTGGGCCTGCCGGTTGCCACCGAGCTGCTGCAACCCATGGCTGCGGGCTACTTCGATGACCTGCTCAGTTGGGTGGCGATTGGCGCGCGCACTACCGAATCGCAGATCCATCGCGAAATGGCCAGCGGCCTGGGCATGCCCGTAGGCTTCAAAAACGGCACCGACGGCGGCGTGACGATTGCCTGTGATGCGATGCGCTCGGCCTCCCACCCGCACCGCCACTTCGGCGTCGACAGCCAGGGCCACCCGGCGATCATCCAGACTTCGGGCAACCCCGACACCCATCTGGTACTGCGCGGCGGTCACCGCGGGCCGAACTACGATGCGCACAGCGTCGCCCAGATCAAACATGACCTGGCCACGTCCAAGGTCACGCCGCGCATCATGGTCGATTGCAGCCATGCCAACAGTGGCAAAGACCCATTGCGTCAACCGGCAGTGTTCAACGACGTGCTGGAACAGCGCTTGCAGGGCGACACTTCGCTGATCGGCATGATGCTGGAAAGCCACTTGTTCGAAGGTTGCCAGCCGTTGAGCGCATCGATGAAATACGGCGTATCGGTAACCGATGGCTGCCTCGGATGGAACAGTACCGAGCAGTTGTTGCGCAGTGCCGCCCAGCGGTTACGCGCCCGAGGCTGACCGAACAAGGCGCTGCTGCAACGGCTACAGCGCCTTCACTTTACGAGGGCATTGCGCCCAAGCGGGACTAAACCCCAGTCACCGGCAAACGGGATAACTCCCGCAGCCACGGCAACACCCGTAGGCCACGCGTGCCCTGGGGTGGGTCGATGATGTCCATGAAGTGTTCGAGGCTGACGTTGTCCGGAACCCCTGGCAGGCGCACCAGTACCGTCGGCGTTGCGCCGACAGACGTGCCCAGGTCCAGGTGGTCGTAGACCAGCACATGCCGCGCCTGAGGTTGCGGTTCGCAGGCATTGACCGCAAGCCCGGCATTGATAATGAGCACATCGAACGGTTCGGCCGGGATGGCCGTCAGTATCTGGAGCTCTTCGAAGGTGTCTACCGGCACGATCCGGTGGTACCCCAGTTGGTTGAGCATTTTCTCGATATACAGCCGTTGCAGGTGCTGTTCATCGGCAATCAGGATAGACAGTGCTTTGTTCGGCATGGCAAACCCCTGGGCTGGCAGCGCGCGTCAGTAAGAGCGGCCCATTCTCCAGACATATCCCGAACACAGAATCAGGCATATTCCCCTTTCGTGTAGGACTTTTCCCAAATCCACCGAATGACCATTCGCCGCGGTCAAGCCTGATTGCAATATCGGGCCAGGCTGTGATGCAGCCCATCAATCGCAACACCTACCGCCTCAACCGCAGCACCCACTGCATCGCTGTCCTGGCGTTCACATACCCCTTCCAACGTCTCGCAACAGCCGATCAACCTCTGGGCCTTGACCATCCGCGCGCCGCCTTTGACGCGATGGGCGAGGTCATGCAGCGTGAAGAAATTCACGGGGCCCGACGGCCCAGACAACAAGGCACGGTCCTCCTTGAGGCTGGTAAGCAATGGCGTCAGCAACTCGCCCAGAGCGTCCTTGTCGCCTGCGGTCAGCGTGATCAGCGGGCTTAAATCGAACACCGGCCCGGTCTCGACCGACACGGCACCCGCCGTGCGCGAGGCCAGGGCGCACGCAAGTCCTCAAGCCCTGTAGGTTTGAACAGGCAACCGTCCATGCCCGCTTGCCGACAGCGCTCGGCCTCCTCCGGTTGCGCATTGGCGGTGAACCCCAGCAACAGGCACGGCGGCGCTCCGCGCTGACGCTCCAGCGCCCGGATTTCACGGGCCAGCGCATAGCCATCCTTGAGGGGCATATTGCAGTCGGTGATCACTCCGTCGAAGTGCCCGGACTGCCAAAGCACAAGCCCTTGCCCGCCGTCCTCGGCCGTGGTGATGCGGTGCCCCAGGAAGCTCAGTTGTCGCGTCAGCAAAAGACGGTTGGCCGGGTAGTCGTCCACCACCAGGATATTCAATGCGCGAGCCGGCGGGATAAGCGGCACGGGCAAGCCAGCCGGAGCGGCAGCGGTCAATGTCAGCGCCAACGTCACGTCCACCCGCGTGCCCTTGCCCAGCAAACTGCTCAAATGCAGTTGGCCGCCCATCATTTCGCACAGGCTGCGGCTGATCACCAACCCGAGGCCCGAGCCGCTGCGCGCGGATTGTTCATGGTTGCTGCCTTGGATAAACGGGTTGAACAAGCGCTGTTGATCTTCGGCGCTGATACCGATGCCCGAATCTTCCACCCATAAGCGCAGATGCAACTGGCCGTCCGCCACTGCCCCGCCAGCGCCCAGGCGAACCTCGCCGGCCTGGGTGAACTTGATGGCATTGCCTAATATATTAGAGACCACTTGCTTGAAACGCAGCGGATCAATCAACACGGCACAGTCGATCGCAGGGTTCAGCTCCACCTGCAGCGCCAGTCCTTTGTCCCGTGCCAACCCCTCGAATACACGTGCCACCGACGCCAGCAATTCATGCGGATTGGCCGGTGCCAGGGTCAGCGACAGATGGCCGGACTCGATCCGTGCGATATCCAGAATATCGCCGATCAACTCCAGCATGCTGCGGGACGCCACCGACGCCACCTCCAGCGCATCACGGTCCGCACGGCCTTGCTCGGCATTTTTCAGGGCCAGTTCGATCATGCCGATCACCGCGTTCATGGGGGTGCGGATTTCATGGCTCATGGTCGCCAGAAACGTCGTCTTGGCGCGGTTGGCGGCGTCGGCTTCCTCTTTGGCCTCCTGCACTTGGCGCAGCAGACGCTGGCGCTCACTCACGTCGACCCAGCCGGCAATCATGCCGACCACTTTTTCGTCACCATCCCGGTAAGGCAGCATCCACTGATAGATGGTCAGCACGTCGCCGTTTGGCACCTTGAGCACGCGGTCGTGGATCTGCGGTTCGCCCTGCTCCATCAAGCGCAAATAGTCGGCGTGGAACGACTGCGCCTGGGGCAGATTGCCCGTGTCGGTTTCCACCACGGTCTTGCCGATCACGTCTTCCAGCTTGAAGCCGAACACGTCCAGGTAAGCGTTATTGCAGGCCATCAAGCGGCCCTGGCGATCACGCACGTAAATCGGATGAGGCGTACCGTCGATCAACACTCCCATGAAACGCATCTGGTCGCTCAAAGCGCGCTCGGCCTGGGCGCGCTTGCGTATCAGACTACGCAAATAGAACACCCACCCCAGGGTCACCAGCAGCAACAACGCGGCCAGGCCAAATCCCTGGATGATCACGTTGCGGTGGCGCAGCCAGTAACTGTCTTCGATGATGATTTCGCCGCGCCAATGGTTGGTCAATTCGTCCATCTCTTCGGGGCTGATGCTCAACAACGCCTTGTCGAGAATCGAATACAACTCCAGTTGGCTGCGGTTGACGCCAAAGGTGATGCGCGCAGGCTCCGCGCCGACCGTGCTGGTAATGCGCAGGCGATCACGGTAATGCCGCGCGATCATGTAGCGCGCGCTGATCAACGAAACGATGGTCGCGTCTACCGTGCCCTTGGCCACCATCTCCAGGGCTGTTTCCGGGTTCTCGACATCGACAAACTCGATACCGGGGTAATCCCGGGCAATCTGCGCGGCGAGGCTGTTGCCGCCAATAAAAGCCAGGCGCTTGCCGGGCATGTTATCCAGTGTCACCAGGCGGTCATTGTCCGCGTGCACCACCATCACATAAGGGCTGGACAGGTATGGCCGCGTAAATCGAATTTTCTCGGAGCGCTCCACGCTCGGTGTGATAACGGCCAACATGTCCACGCGCCCGGTGCTGGTTTCGTCGACTTGCCGCGGCAGCGAACTGCCCTGTTCCACGTCGAATTTGAGGCCGGTGCGCAGACTGATGCGTGACAGCACCTCGGCGCTCAAACCCTCGAATTGGCCCTGCTCGTTGAAAAAGGACAGCGGTACGAATTTGTCGAGCACCGCGACTCTCACCCGCGGGTGCTTTTGCAGCCAGCGCTGTTCACTGTCACTCAAACGCAGCCGATCAGCCTCAAGAAACCCACTGCCGCCAGCACTCCAGCGGCGCAGGATCTCCATCTGCTGGCTGGCCGGAACGGCGTTCAACGCGGCGTTGATGATGCCCAGCAGGCGCGTATTGTCTTTGACGAAGGCAAACCCGAACGGGTTGACCTCCAACGCGGAAAAGTCGGCCATGCGCACATTGTTGAGGTGGTTTTTGTTGATCAGGTAGCGAGTGCTGATGGCATCGCCCAGATACACGTCCGCCTGGCCGAACGCCACGGCCCCGATGGCTTCGAAGGTCGAGGCAAACAACACCAGGTGCGCGTCCGGGTAGAAGGCCTGGACGGTCTGGGGCTGCATATAGTGGTAGAGCATCGCCACGCGCTTGCCGGCGAGGTCGCCACTCAGCGTGTGGCTCTCGCCGGCGCGCGTCACCAGCGCGGGTTGGTCGTTGGCGTAAGAACGTGACAACACCAGTTGCGGGTCGGCTGCTTCGTAACCATTGGCCGAGCCCAAAAAGTCCACCGCACCGGTCTTGAGTGCCTCGATCACTTCATCACGCGTGTCGTAACGCCGTACCTCAATCGCAACATTGAGCGCCTGGGCGACCAGCGCCGCGTAATCGGCGGTGATGCCTTCCAGTTCGTCCTTATTGTTACTCAGGTCGAACGGTGCGTAATCGGGCGTCGACACCCCCATCACCAGCGTGCGTCGCTCACGCAACCACTGCCAGTCGGTTTCGCTCAGCTCCACCTGGGGGTGTTCAAGGTTTGAGTGTCCCTGCAGGCTCAGCGTGCGGGGTTCATCCAGGGCCATCGCTGGCCAGGACAACAGCCCCAGCAGCAGGATGGCCGCGAGTTTCAGCCGCCGGGAGGTGATCATTTCAGATCAGATGATTGCGCTGGGCGAATTTGGACAGGTGTACCACCGACGACATGCGCAGCTTTTCCTTGAGGCGCGTCTTGTAGGTGCTGATGGTCTTGTGGCTCAGCAGCATTTGCTCGGCGATCTCGTTATTGCCCAAGCCCAGAGCCAGCATCTGCAGGACCGTCAACTCACGGTCCGACAAGCCTTCGATCATTTGCAGTTCGGTTTCTTGCAAGTCGTCGCGTCGCACCGAACTGGTGGGCAGGCTGGGGAAGCAACTGTAGCCGGACTGGATGGCCCGGATGGCCTTTTGCAGCTCATCGAGTTCACCGGTCTTGGCAACAAATCCCATTGCGCCGGCGCGCATGCAGCGGGTAGAGAAGAACACCGCCAGGTAGGAGGTCAGCACCAGGATCCTGCACGGCAAGTCCAGCGCCTTGATCCGGTTGATCACCTCCAAGCCGCCGAGCTTGGGCATTGCCAGGTCAAGGATGACCAGGTCCGGGCGCTCCTCGCGGGCAATTTGCATGGCATCGGCACCGTTGCCCGCCTCAAAGATGGTATCGAAACCTTCCTGCTTCAACAGGTACTTCACGGTGGCGCGTATAAAAGGGTGATCATCCACAATTAAAGCTTTGTTGTTGCTCATAAAATTCCCCTGCGAGGGTCAGTACGCTTACACATCACGCGGGACCCATCTACCTGTGAGAAGTAACAGTTCCGACAAACGGCGCTGACGACTTCGCACACTACTTCAGGCAGAACAGGCCCCTCCTCTTGAAACCACACGGTAAACATGTAAAGCCGCGCCTGGATTCCTGAGCGGGCACAAGCGCGCAACCTTAACAATGGCGAGTGGATTCAAATGAAGGGATAGTCTCGAATGCACGTAGGACTTTTCCTCGCTAGAGCATAGCCAGCTTTGCGTGAGGCAATGCCTCGCACCAGCCGCCTATTCGGTGGTGCTGGGGCTCCAGAACGCCTGCACCACCAGGGTCGACAGGGAAATTCGCGCCACCAGGGCGTCCAGTTCGTCACCGTCCACCGACGTCACCGCCAGGGTGGCTTCGATTTCCACTTCTTCAGTGCCGAACGGGCGCACATCGACGTCGCTGGCCGGGTAGTTGCAGCGCGCGAGTTCAGCCTCCAGTAGCGCCAGCACAGCCTTTTGCTGGGTGCGTCGGGCGATCACATACAAGATGTTAGTGACCTCCGCCGACACCACATCCAGCGGCTGGCGGTTGATGTTATTGACGATCGGCCGCAGCAGAGTATTGGCCGCCAGTACAAACAACGTGCCCAGCAACGCTTCAAGGATCAGGTCGGCGCCGGCGCACGCCCCCACCGCCGCCGACGCCCACAGCGTGGCGGCGGTGTTGAGCCCGCGCACATTGCCTTCTTCACGCATGATCACGCCGGCACCGAGAAACCCGATGCCCGACACCACGTACGCCACCACCCGCACCGCACCTTCCGCACCGCCCAGGCGGTTGGCCATATCGACAAAAATCGCCGCGCCCACCGCCACCAGCACGTTGGTCCGCAGGCCCGCCGTACGCTGCCGGTACTGGCGCTCGAAGCCGATGAGGCCGCCGAGGATGAAGGCGGCAGTGAGACTGACCAGGGTGTCGATCAGGGAGTTGAGATTGATGTTATTGATTGCTTGCATAGAAAGTCTCCGGGTTGCAGCCGCCGACCAATCTGGGAGCTGGCCTGCCCGCCATCGAGCATAGGTCTCTACATAAATTCGAGCGAACCCCAGGGCAGTTGCCGAGCCCGGCTCCCGCTGGGCCCGGGGTGTTTGGAGATGACGGATTACTGCCAGCCGAACTTGCGGATGTAGTAGCCCTTCACTGCCTGGGTCAGCGCCATGTACGCCAGCAGAATCACCGGCAGGAACACAAAGTACAGCGACGGCAGCGCCTGCAGCTTGAAGTAGTGCGCCAGCGGCCCCATCGGCAGGAAAACCCCCACGGCCATGATCACGCCGGTCATCACCATCAGCGGCATCGCCGCACGGCTTTGCAGGAACGGGATTTTCGGGGTGCGGATCATGTGCACGATCAGGGTCTGGGTCAGCAGCCCCACCACGAACCAGCCCGACTGGAACAGCGTCTGATGATCGGGCGTATTGGCATCGAACACGTACCACATGAGCGCGAACGTGGTGATGTCAAAGATCGAACTGATTGGCCCAAAAAACAGCATGAAACGGCCCACATCTCCCGGCTGCCAGCGTTGTGGTTTAGCCAGCATTTCGTCGTCCACGTTGTCGAACGGAATCGCGATCTGCGAAATGTCGTACAACAGGTTCTGCACCAGCAAGTGCATCGGCAACATGGGCAAAAACGGAATGAACGCACTGGCCACCAGTACCGAGAACACGTTGCCGAAGTTGGAGCTGGCGGTCATCTTGATGTACTTGAGCATGTTGGCGAAGGTGCGCCGGCCCTCCAGCACGCCCTCCTCCAGGATCATCAGGCTCTTCTCCAGCAGAATGATGTCGGCCGCTTCCTTGGCGATATCCACCGCGCTGTCCACTGAAATACCGATATCGGCCGTGCGCAACGCCGGTGCATCGTTGATGCCATCGCCCATGAAGCCCACCACATGCCCATTGGCCTTGAGCAGGCGCACGATGCGTTCCTTGTGGCTGGGCGTCAGTTTGGCGAACACATTGGTGACTTCCACTGCCTCGGCCAGTTCGGCGTCGGTCATGTCTTCGATGTCGTTGCCCATCAACAGGCCCTGTTGCTCCAGGCCCACTTCACGGCAGATCTTGGCCGTGACCAGCTCGTTGTCACCGGTCAAGACCTTGACCGACACACCGTGGGCCTTGAGCGCCTTGAGCGCCGGCGCAGTGCTCTCCTTGGGTGGGTCGAGAAACGCCACATAGCCAATCAATGTCAGGTTGTTTTCATCCGCCAGGCTGTAGGTGTCACGCCCCGGTGCCATCGGTTGCGCGGCCACGGCCACCACGCGCAGGCCCTCTTCGTTGAACGCCGCAGTCACTTGGCGAATGCGCGTCAGCAGTTCATCGCTCAGCGCCTCGCTGGTGTCGCCATGGCGTACGGTATTGCACACCGACAGGATCTCTTCCACCGCGCCCTTGCAGATCAACAGGTGCGGCAAGCCTTGCTCGGCCACCACCACCGACATGCGCCGACGGTTGAAATCAAACGGGATCTCATCGACCTTGTGGAACGCCGTGCCCACCTTCAGCTCGCGATGCACCTCCACATGCTCCAGTACCGCCACGTCCAGCAGGTTTTTCAGGCCGGTCTGGTAGTAGCTGTTGAGGTAGGCCATTTCCAATACGTCGTCGGACTCTTCGCCCCACACATCCACATGGCGTGCCAGGAAAATTTTGTCCTGGGTCAGGGTGCCGGTTTTGTCGGTGCACAGTACATCCATCGCACCGAAGTTCTGGATCGCGTCCAGGCGCTTGACGATGACCTTCTTGCGCGACAGAAACACCGCGCCCTTGGCCAGCGTCGACGTAACGATCATCGGCAGCATTTCCGGAGTCAGGCCCACCGCAATCGACAGCGCGAACAGCAGCGCTTCGGTCCAGTCACCCTTGGTGAACCCATTGATGAACAACACCAGCGGCGCCATCACGAACATAAAGCGGATCAGCAACCAACTGACCTTGTTCACGCCATGCTGGAACGACGTGGTCGCACGGTCGGTGGCCGTCACGCGTTGGGCCAGCGCGCCGAAATAAGTGCTGTTGCCGGTGGTGAGGATCACCGCCGTGGCCGCGCCGGACACCACGTTGGTGCCCATGAACAGAATGTTCTCCAGGTCCAGCGGATTACGCGTGTGGGCGTCCTGTTGCTGGGCGAACTTCTCCACCGGCATCGATTCGCCGGTCATCGCCGCCTGGCTCACAAACAGATCCTTGGCACTGAGCACGCGGCAGTCGGCGGGGATCATGTCGCCGGCCGACAGCACGATGAGGTCGCCTGGCACCAATTGTTTGATCGGCAATTCGAGGCGCTTGGCTTCATCGCGGCGCAGCACCGTGGCCGTGTTGCTGACCATGGCTTTGAGCGCATCGGCGGCCTTGTTCGACTTGGCCTCCTGCCAGAAACGCAACAGCGTCGACAGCACCACCATGGAGAAAATCACCGTAGCGGCCTTCATATCTTCGGTCAGCCAGGAAATCACCGCCAGCAACGTCAGCAACAGGTTGAACGGGTTTTTGTAGCAGTGCCACAGGTGCACCCACCATGGCAGCGGCTGCTCGTGCTCGACCTCATTGAGGCCATGTTGCGCGCGCAGGGTCTCGGCTTCCTGAGTGTTCAGGCCCTCGATATGGCTGCCCAAGGTACCGAGCAATTGCACGGTGCTGCTGTTGGCCGCGACCACCAGGGTTTGCGCCAGGGTCGGCGGCACTTCGCGGCTGACGCTGGCATCGGTGACGGTCTCGAGCATCGCCAGGCGACGGAAATGTCGGGCGATGTGCCGGGTCCGCAGGAAACCGGCGAAGAACTCTTTCAACAGGGTGAGGTTCATGGTGTAACTCCTGCGCGAGGAAAAAACCGTCGTGCAGGTACCGCCCCTCCGCACCGCGCCTGTTACACAGGCACAGCCGGCTTGGCCCGCCCACCCTAAAAGGCAGGCGCGTCCGTCGCGTCCCGAGGTTACCCAGGTGCTGGTCAGCGTCGATGAGAGGGAATCAAACAGCTGCCAGGACTGGCCGCTGCCGGGATGCCGCTTCTCGCTTTTTTTGGCGAGACAACGGCATCGGATGAATGCGCGTTACCTTGCCAAGCCTGTGCCGGTTACCGAAACCGGCCGACTACTGTCACTCGAACAAGTACCCACTGAGGGTCTCCGCTATTGATGAAAACGCGCGAAGCTTACGCCCCGACTTCAGGAGAGTAAACCGTAGGAAAGTGTCCGAGTGGTGAATAAGAAGATTCTTCAGGATGGGTTCAGGAACCCCTATATTGAAGATGCAGATGCTTGAATGCGGGAGGGGACTGCGCACATCCGCGGCTACGGTGCCACGGGGCGATCGCGTCCCACCAGTATCAGGTAATCGTCCACATGGCCCTCCACCAACGCCTTGACCTGAATCGACACCCTGTTCACCTGACGACCCATCGCAATCCCATCCCGTGTACGCACCTGCACATACCCAAGCTTGGGCCAGAAGCGCTCGGCCCTGGTGTTACCCACCACCACCGTCAAGCGCAGCCACTGGGCGCCATTCTCTAATGCCCAACGCTCAAGGTCCGCATGCAGCCGCTGCGCAAAGCCAGTGCCATGCCTGCCCGAGTCCACCAGCAACAACCCGATATGCCATACGCCCTGCGCGAGCAAATCCGCCGCAATATTCACCACGGCGACCAAGCGATCATCAGCGTCTCGATAGCCCAGCCAGTACATCCGGCTGCACGTCCACCCGGTCGGCAACGCCCCCTGCAACTCGTCGCGCGCTTCGGTCGGCGTGGCAGGCTCACCGTTGACCGCGATGAAGTAATCCGGTGCCTGCTCGAAAAACCGCTGCAGCTCGGCTGCGTCGCCGGCATTCAGCTCATCCACCCGAAGCTCCTCAAGAGAGCAAGTGATATCCATATCTCGCGTCTCTCTCAATCATCCCGCGTCAGCACTTCCAACAGCTCAATCTCAAAATGCAGGTTACTGTTGGGCGTGATATGCGCGCCCATCGACCGCTCGCCATAGGCCAGATGCGCTGGCACGAACAACCTGCGCACTCCGCCCACCTGCATGCCCATCAAGCCCTGGTCCCAGCCTTTAATGACGCGCCCGGTGCCGATCACACACTGGAACGGCTTACCCCTTTCCCAGGACGAATCGAACACCGTGCCATCTTCCAGCGTGCCGGTGTATTGAGTGGTGATCAGCGCGCCCTTGACCACGGCTTTGCCGGTGCCCAGGCGGGTGTCAGTGATCTGCAGTTCGTCGTGGCTCATGGGGTTCTCGTTGAAGGCGTAAAGGCTGGGGTTTTCCCAGAATCGGTGGGGTTTGGCAAGTGTAGGAACAGTTGCAGCCGTATCGCTTCCCTCGCACCTACGAAAGAACACGACTTGCCCTCACAAAAAATCACCTTCTGCTTATTCTCGATCAATTCGCCTAAGTTCAATCTATAAAGAGATCATCATCTTTACCGAGGAATATAAAATGACCATAGGCTCCAACTTCAACTACCCTGCTGATATTGCACAACAGCTGCATAGAAAAAAGCGCTCTACCAGTAATAAATGGCGAGCCGCATTCCCCAACCCACCGGACTTATGCTTTGACTACCGCGAACTGGTGGAGCAAATAAATGGCGTTGCCAAAGCCACTGACCCCCATCATAAAATTTGCATTATTGGAGCAGGCATTACAGGATTGACAACCGCACGCGAACTTTATAGATGTGGCTTCACAAACATTACTTTACTTGAAAAATCGAAACGCGTAGGCGGCCGTCACCTTACGGCCCTCGGGCACAACAACACCAACACTATAGGCAGGCCTCCTTTTGAAATGGGCGCAATGAGAATGCCATTTTTCAACACATCAAACGAACCACCCAAAAACGGTAGATCATTGATGGCCTATTATGCGACACAATTTGAATTAAGCCATTCAGACTTTCCAAATCCCGGCAGCCCCGCAGTTCGATCAACTGGAATATACCTGCGAGAAGGAAGCATTGACGATAACAGTGAACCGACCATGCTTGTGTGGAAAAACGCCGATGGAAAAACGGCACCTCCCGGGCAGACATTGGGTAAAGTCTTTTCAAAATGGAAAACTTTTGCCGAGCGTATGACCCTGAGCGTCGCCGAGCATTACGGTTCCGGACATTGGGAAGACATGTGGGCATCCATAGTAAAAAAATACGAACGTATATCCTTCCGTGACTTAGTCAAGATGCCAAGCATTGATAGATGGAGCCAAAATGATCCTGGAAACTTTGGTGGAATGGGTATGACTGCGCAGGAGTCTGCCGTCTTCTACTCTATCGGTATTGGAGATGGCAGTTGGGGAGCCTTCTACGACGTTTGCTCTCTGTATCCGCTGCGCACTGCAATATTCGGATTCAGCAGTCATTTGCAGTTAATTCACGGACGCGTTGATGCGCACGGAAACCCTATGCCTTCACCGTACTTAAACGCTAAAAAAGTTTTGGATTCAAGAGGACTTAGCTTCAACAAACCTAACTACGTAGGCCTTGGATCCCTAGCCGAATCGCTGCTCTTTATAAAAGCAGAGGAAACGCCTCTGTCATTGTACGAGCACCTTGTTAAAAGCCGCTCAGGTCTACTGACTGATAGCGCAGCAACAAAACTGGAAAGGCTCAACAATGGAAAAATTCGCGTCTATTATGAGTGGAATACCACATCAAACGGCGCAACAAATCTAGAATTCATAGACTGCGATTCGGTTGTAATGACGCTGCCCTCTTGGTTAATAGAAACCCAAATATCAATTGAGAATTTCAGTCAGGACGTCCTCCCATTCAAAATCATAGAAGCCTACAAGACAGCCCATTGGGAAACGAGCTGCAAAGTCTACGCACCTCTAAAAAAGTCATTTCTGTCAAACAATAAAAACATTCCTCAAACCATCGTAACCGATAGTTTGATCCATGACGTATACACCTACCGCTATAATGCTTATACCACCTACGATTGCATTCTCCTCAGCTACACTTGGGAAGATGACGCCACCAAACTTTCTTTATTCAGCGATGCGGAGCTTGTTAAGAAATGCGTCGACGAACTTGATAGAATACTTTTGAAGTCAACCAATATAAAAGAAAAAATTTCACCCTATATCGCGCAGAAACAGGCAATTGTTCAGCGATGGATGAATGATAAAAACTCACTTGGCTGCGCGAAGCTCTATCGAGCAGGCACTTATTACGACGCGGTGAGCCTAATGAAATACAACCGAGATTACTCTCATACTTCAGGACTCTATCTCTGTGGCGAATCTTTTTCCGTTGATGCGGGCTGGACTGAACCGTGCTTCAGAGGGGCCATTGATACAGTGATAAATATATGCAGTAAGACCCGCGCCATTTTCAACGGCGGTTTTACGATGCGGGACTACCCTGAGTATCAGACTGACGTCTAAGAGAAGCAGACTACAAAACGATAGGAAACATCCGACTTTTCATTAAACACTTTGTCACTTCTTATAAACATTCAACCACCGCGCTGAATAATGATAAGAGGTCACTTCCATGAGCGAATCAATAAGTCCCGTCCGCGTAGCTGTCATTCAACTCGACCCCCAAGTGGGCATGAACAAACGGACCGATAATCTGCATCAAAGCCTTGCGCTTGCGACCGAAGCCGCAATCGGCGGCGCCAACCTGATTGTGTTGCCTGAACTGGCGAACTGCGGCTATTTCTTCATTAACCGACAAGAGGCCTTCGATCATGCCGAAGCGGTTCCGGAGGGTGCCAGCGTAAGAGCTTGGGTGGATTTTGCTTGCAAGCATAAGGTGTATCTGGTGGCTGGCCTCAACGAGATCGATGGTCAGCAACTATTCAATACCGCCGTCTTGTTAGGACCAGAAGGGTTTATAGGAAAATACCGAAAAGCCCATTTATGGAATATGGAAAAGCTCTGGTTTACTCCTGGTGATACGGGATTTCCGGTGTTTGAAACGCCGATTGGACGCATCGGTTTACTGATCTGCTGGGACATCTGGTTCCCGGAAGTGCCGCGCATTCTTAGCCAACAAGGCGCCGATATTATTTGTAGCCTGAACAATTGGGTGTGGACCCCACCGCCATTGTTCGATGAGGCGGGAAAATGCATGGCCTCGTACCTGACGATGACCGCCGCCCATGTAAATAATGTGTTTATTGCCGCTGCCAGCCGCATTGGTGAGGAACGTGACGCGCGCTATCTCGGTTGTTCTTTGATTGCCGGGACGAATGGTTGGCCGATCGGTGCAGTGGCTTCAGCCAATCGCCAGGAGATACTGTTTGCCGATATCGATATCACCAGTGCTCGCAGCGCGCCGATATGGAACAGCCTGAACGACCTACAACGTGACCGACGCAACGACCTTTACGATCAGATGCTCGGATATTCCCGGCACCCTGCCCTACCGCGCTGAACGGAGGGCAAATAAATGGAAACGTCAGTCTGCAAAACAGTATCTGTCCGTTCACGAGCGGATATCACAGTCCTCATCTCAGGCTTGATAAGCGTCTTACTCGTGATTTGGGTTTCAACCAACTATGGAGGTTCTTGGCCGGGGTACAGCGAGATGGTGACAAGCCTTCCCGATCCCGCCGCTTGGCTGCGCTGGGTACTGGGAGACATCAGCGAAGTGGCTTTCTACAAACACGAACTCGCCTCCCTAGGCCTGCTATCCGGCGCCTATTTGGCTTGGTGGGCAAGCAAACGAGGAAAAGCCTGGCAAGGCTTTCCCATTTCCTACGGCACAGGGCTGTGGCCTTGGCTTATAACCAGCTCGCTGTTAGGGCTGATACTGAGCAACTTGCTGTGGGGCTGGAGCGTCACCGCTGAAACCTGGCAACCGACATTCGCGGCGTTCGTTTCACTACCGGCGGCGATGGTATTGATGTTCGGTGGCGGTTGGAAGGTTGCATTCAATGGTGCGGTACTGGGAGCACTGCTTGTTACCCCAATCTGCTTATTGATCGTCAATTACGTTTGCGCACCGCTGGGGTTGCCAGTAGTTATCGGCAATGTATCGGGTATGGCAATCGGGAGTGTCATTGCGTTTTTGCTTTGCCGGCGTTTACCCGTTTTGGTGCGTTGCGACTACATCACACCGACCAAACCTATACCCGCTCAACCACCTGCCTACAATCTGTTATGGAGCATACGGCGCGTGCTAGCGGACTTTTCAGAAGCACCGTTCTTCGGTAATGAACTGGCAAGTCTAGGTTTATTGGCGGGAGTGTTGCTGGCATATGTACTGAACCCCTTGAGCCCAGGCTATGGTTCAGGCCTCATCCTGCCTCTGGTCGGAGCACAAGCGCTGACGTCAGCGATAGGCGTGGTGATCTGGCGACAACAATGGATCAAACGTGGCTGGTATCCTACTTATGTGCCTCTAGTCTCCGTCGTACCCGCTGCGGTGTTGACCTACGGCGGGAGTTGGGCGGTGGTAGGCGCAAGCGCATTGCTCGGTGCACTGATCGCACCGCCGTTAGCGTGCACCCTCGCCGGGCGCTTACCAGCACACATCCATCCGTACGTCGGCAATGTAATTTCAATGGCTCTGAGCACGCTGATTATCGTGCCGCTGGTGGGTCGGTTAGCCACATAGTGATGGCTGGCTTTGTAGTAGCTGGTCTAAGGACCAAGCTCAGCCAGCAAGGTCCCGCCACCCTGCAGCAGCCCTAACACCTGCACCACATCATTGACGGCGCCCACAATGCCCAGGTCTTCTGGGCTGGCGGCGCCGTCGACCACCGTCTTCAGGGCCTTCAAGAACGCAACTCTGCCCCAATCGACCCTGTCGGACTTGCTCAACTTTGGCGAGATACGCTGCAACGCTGCCGTTATTTGTCTTGTCAGGTAATCGTTAAACTCAGGCTTGTTCACGGTCAGCTTCCTTCTTCAATCGTGGTCGGACAGCAACAGCCTACGAATCCCACAACGCCTTGCCTACTGTCAGAGCTCAAAGGTCTATACCAGTCAGGACGTCGGCACGAAGGGCTAGCCCTGACTCAAATGCACGCTCTAATCGGGTGCATTCATACTTCTCCCAAGCGCATTTTCTTTGCACTATCCAGCCCCTCGGCTGTCCGAGTTTGCATGCGTTTTTTCCAGGGAGACACCATGAGCCAGGACGTCCTTGCCAAAGAAACCAACCGTCGCCAACTGCAGCAGATCATCTCCGGGCTGTCCGATGGGGTGATTCTGGCCGAGGTCGACCAGACCATTCTCTGGGCCAACGAAGCCGCGCTGGCCATGCATGGGGTGGGTGACGTGATGGGCCTGGGCGCCAGCGGGCAACAGTATGTCGAGCGTTTCGCCCTGCGCTACCGCAATAACCATCCCGTGCAACCGGACAATTACCCGTTGGCCCGCGCAGCGGCGGGTGACGAATTCAGCGACGTGGTAGTGGAAGTCACCCCCACCGCCGACCCGGACAAAACCTGGGTGCACCGCCTGCGCAGCCTGGTGATCAATGATTCTCGCGGTGAGCCGGAGTTGCTGGTGCTGATTCTCAGCGACGCCACCGAGTGGGCCAGCGCCGAGCAGCGCTTCGAAAAAACCTTCAACGCCAACCCGGCGCCCGCGGTGATCTGCCGTTTGAGCGACCTGCGTTACATCAAGGTGAACCAGGGCTTTTTGGAGATGACCGG
Source organism: Pseudomonas lactucae (assembly GCF_016937615.1). Lineage (GTDB taxonomy): Bacteria > Pseudomonadota > Gammaproteobacteria > Pseudomonadales > Pseudomonadaceae > Aquipseudomonas > Aquipseudomonas lactucae. The sequence continues at coordinate 31,321 of NZ_JAFHKI010000167.1, forward strand.
CTACAACCGCGACCAGGTCATCGGTAAATCGGTGTATGAACTGGATGTACTCGAACAGGCCGAGCGCAAAGACCTGGCCATCCAGCGCCTGGGCGAAGGCTCGACCATCCCGCAGATGCAGGCCGAATTGCGCCTGCCCGAAGGCGGCAGCAAACTGGTGGTGGTCGCGGGCCAGCCGCTGGACATGAACGAAGAGGACTGCATGCTGTTTTCGTTCATGGACCTGGAGCCGCGACGCAAGGCGGAGATTGCCCTGCGCCAGAGCGAGGAGCGTTTCGCCAAGTCGTTCCGCCTCACACCGGTGCCGACCCTGGTGTGCAACGCCGCCAACCGCCAGGTGGTGGACGTCAACGAAGCATTCATGAGCATTACCGGCTATATCAGCGAAGAACTGATCGGCAAATCCATCGAGGACATCGACTTTATCGACAACGCCGATTGCGCGGCGCAGTTGTTCGCCACCCTCGAAAAAGCCGGCAACCTCGACGGCCAGGACCTCAAAGTGCGCAAGAAAGGCAACGAGGTGATCGATTGCGTGGTGTCCGCCGACACCGTGATCATCCAGGACGTACCGTGCTACCTGCTGGTGCTGATGAATATTACCGAGCGCAAGCGTTCGGAACTGGAGCTGGTCGCGGCCATCGAGGAAGTGATGCAGGACGCCTCGTGGTTCAGCCAGACCCTGATCGAAAAACTGGCCAACGCCAAGAGCGTGAACAGCCCCAACCTGCCCAACATCAGCTACACCGACCTCACCGCCCGCGAGCGTGACGTACTGGGCCTGATCTGCGAAGGACTGGCCGACAAGGAAATCGCCTCACGCCTGAAGCTGGCCCCCAACACCGTGCGTAACCATGTGGCCACGGTGTACTCCAAGCTGGGGGTGCACAGCCGCAGCGCGGCAATCGTCTGGGCCCGTGAACGCGGGCTGTTTGCCGGGGAGTTACGGGTAAAAAAACAGCGCTGACAGTGCAAATGCACTAGTAGGCCTAGTGCTAATTCGCCTTATGGTGCCCGCGGCCAATCAATAACCTTTAACGCATAAACCTATGCCTTGAAGGAAGCCGCATGTTTACCCTCGCTCAACTGCGAAATAGCATCGAAGAAGGCTTGTCGCCCCTGACCTGCGAATTCACCCTGTGCCGGGATGCGTCCTTGACCCTCAAGGTCTACGACGCCGAAACCGGCCGGGTGGACCTGGTGGTCACAGGGATCAGCACCAACCGGCTGCAGACCCCGCAGGAAGTGGAAAAGATGGTCGAAGAGCTGCGCTACGAACTGCACAGCAACAACGTGGGCAAACTCACGCTTGAGGATTGGCCTTCAACGACGCCCCGATGAAATAGAACACCCCGCCGCCGATGATAAATGCGCCCAGCATGTAGAACATGTAGTGCGCCGGCAGGCTGGCCAGCACCAAGCCACACAACACCGGCCCCAGCGCGGCGCCGAGGTTGGACAGGTTCTGCGCCCCGTAGTACATGCCCCGCAGGTGATCCGGGGCGATCCGGTCGATAAACATGTATTCGGCCGGGAATACGATAATCTCCCCGACGGTAAACACCGCCATTGCCACCACCCACCACAGCACGCTGGTGGACAGCGCAAAGCCGATCAACCCCAACATGAACATACTCAAACCGGCGATCAGCCACTGGCTCAGGTAGCGGTGCGAGATGCGCCGGCCAATCAGGTATTGCAACGCGATCACCAGCACGGCATTGGTGGTGAGCACGGCGCTGATCACGGTGTAGGTGTATTCGGCGGTGGTGGTCGTCACCAGGTACTGCGACAGGTAAGCGGTGAACTGACCGAACACCACTGCGCTGAGCAGGCCGCCGAGGGTGAAGCACACCAGACGATGGTCCTTGAGTAGCACGCGGCCCACCGCCAGGAATGACACAGGTTTTTGTGCGACATCCACGCGGGTCAATGTGCGGTCGCCCCAACGCCAGTACAGCAGGAAAAACCCCGCCCCCAACAGTGCCGACAGCATAAATGGCAGGCTGATATCCAGCTTGGCCACCATCGCCCCGAAAAACGGCCCCACGGCATAGCCGATATTGGTCAGGGTGTACTTGATAGAGAAGACTTCGCTGCGTGCTTCTTCGGGCAACAGGCTGGCAAAACCGGCCTTTATTGCGATATCGATGACCGCATAGGCCAGGTTGATCAGGATGAGGCAGCTGTAGAACGCCCAGATATTCTGCGCCAGCAACGTGCCGATAAACCCCAGCACAAACAGCACGCTCATCCCCAGGAGCAGGCGGTAACTGTTGATACGATCGACCAGGAAGCCGCCATAGACACTCAGCAACGAGCCGACAATCAGCGAGCTGCCGATCACCAGGCCAACCTGGCTGATGTCGAGGGCAAAGTGGCTGGTGAGGTAGATCACCAGGTACGGAAACGTGATCGCCTTGGCCAGCGTCAGCAGCAACGTGGCACTCAGCAACAGGTTTACGGTGCGGGGGTAATTTCTGAGGGTGGCAAGCATCCTGCTCTCATTCTTCCAAAGGTAACGCGACCATTGCGGCCGGTTACCTTAACGCAAGGACAGGAAAAAAAGGAGGGTCACTTTTTGGCGGGCGTGATCTCCAGAATGGTGCCGTTGGTGGTTTTGAGCAGCACGTATTTATCGCCCACGCGCGTCCATTGGCTTTCGTCTTCCGGCTGTTTGAGGCCGCGTTTTTTCCAGTCGCTGATGGCCGACTCCTTACGCATCAGGATATCCGGGGCGCGGTCGCCTTCTTTAAGATCACGGGCATTGATGTTCGAAGGCTGCACGGTTTCCTGGGGGGTATCACCGGCCAGTACCACAAAACTGGCGGTGCTCAGGCTGGCAGCGACTAAAACGCAGGCAAGCAGGGATTTGGACGTCATTGGGTACTCCTTCAATGAATGGCACGTACCCAGGTTCCGACCGCGGGCGCGCGCAATCATTCAGCCCATGAAATCAGCCTGGTATCGCGCACTGTGCTTGTGCCACTCCAGGTTCCCCGCCACCCATGCCTTGAGCCCCGTGAGATAGCGTCGCAGCAGCGGGGTTGCGTCCGTCAGCAGCGCACGCTCCACTGTTTCGTACTCATGCATCACGTCGTCATGGATATCGGCAATCCTGTCGATCGCTTCCTGAAGCGAGCACTGGTGTTGTGCCGCCAGCAAATACGGCAGTTTGAACGTGCCGACCTCGTTCAGATGCTCCTTGTAGGCCGAGTACAAATCGTTGACCAGGGTGGTCGCAAGGGACGCCAGGGCCGTGACACGGTGCACCTGCGGCTGCGAATACAGATTGGCCGGGACTTCATAACCGCCGACAGGATCGATCAAGACCAAGCACGGCCAGAAACTGTTGATATGCCGACTGGCCAGGTACTCGGCGACGGTCGGCCGGGTACCACACACACGCCAGGCTCCCTCAGCGGCCATCGCCACGAACATCGCGATACTTATTTGGCGCACCCTGGCAACTTGAGACGGCGTGCAAAACTGGCTGACGCGCTGCATGTATGCGTGCAGGCCAACCAGCACCGGATCAAGGTTAAGCTGGATCTGCAACTGAGTGTCGAAAGGCGCAGGCAGGTAAGCCGGGTCCATGGCAGCAATGGCGAAGGATAACCGCGGGGCGACTTGGCGCGGATCGCAACCCAGCGAGCGGTCATCGCAATAATGGTCATCGACGGCAAACAACGCCGCAAGGCATTGGCCTTGTAGCAGCAGCCGATCAGGATCGTCGGTATCCACATGGCACAACATGGCGTAGCGACCGAAATCCGAGGCACGAATTTTGTCCCATTTGCCGGGAAAGATGCCGATGCGCTCGATCCACTCCATTAATCGCTCATTCACCTCGAGACCCAATGCGTCGTCTATGCGCACGGGAGGGGGGCAATGAAGCGCCCGCACGGTAAAGGGCGGGATGACCGACGACGAATCAGCAGAGCACTCATACATAGCAATATGCCTTTATCTTTGCGACTGGGCAGTACTGCTGACCCGACTGCGTGGAGGATGTGTATGAAAGCTAGTGAACAACCTCGCGCTTTGCCATGACGCGAATAGAACAATTGGCTCTACTTGGGCCTGCGCTAACAAACTGTATACAACCAGACCGCCCGCGCCCGTTGACCTGCTAACCTTGCGCCAGCCCTATTCTCGAGTCTGACAATAATGAAAACCGCCCTGACCCGAACCAAACTCCTTGCCAGCGCCCTGGTGGTGATCGCCGTCATCGGCAGCGCGGCCTATTACCTGTTTGACCGTCACGTCGTCACGGGCTTGGTCAGCGGCACCGAATACAGCGAAGACCAGCTCAATGAAGGCGCAGTGGACGACCTCCACAGCCTGACACTGGCGCAAGCGAAAAAACGCCTGAACTACCTGGAAATGGACGCGCGCGACAGCATCAACCAGATCGCAATGATCGAAAGCATGCGCCTGGAAATTTCACCGGTAGCCAACCCCGACCAGCCGACCGGCGAGAAAAAACAGCTGCGCTATGACGAGCCCTTTGTGCCCTTCCCCGCTGCCGAGCTGAAAACGGCGCTGGAAGAGCTCGCACGGAAAACCCCGGCGTTCGAGCAGTTCTTTTTCGACAACCAGTCGGGACTGAAACTGGACGTTGAACCGATCCGCGAGGTCCTCAAGCGTGGCGCCCTGCACGACCAGCGCGAGCAGGAACGTTACGCCGTACAAACCGTGTATTTTCGCGACGGGACGCAACAGGCATTTGCCGACGTTGGGCTCGAAAACGTCGAAGAACAGGACTCGTCCAAGGCCGAGCTCAAGGTCAACAAGCCGGTGGAGCGCGTCAGCGTCGCCCTCACCTACCCGAGCTACCCCGACTTCAAGAAAATCGTGCTGGACCCCAAGCATCCGAAAGTCACCGGCGACAACGGTGAGGTCTACCAACTGACCGCCCTGGCGGACGATCGCGCCTCGCTGCTGTTGGTCACGCCAAAGGACAAAACCTACGTGGTCGAGGGCCTCGACGCCGACGGCAAGACCCTCTACAGCGGCGGCAACAGCAGCAATTCCCCGCCGACCGCCGAGCAAAAGGCCAACCTGCGCGCGTACTACGACGAACTGCTGCGCATGCAGGACAATTTCTCCCGCTACACCACCAGCGCCGCGCTGCAGGAACACCTGGAGCAGTTCATCAACGGCCTGCCGGACAGCGCCAGCGCCAGCGCCCTGACCAACGTGCAAGCCACCTACCAGTTCGAAGACACCCCGGCGAGCATCGTCATCTACCAGCTGGACCCCACCCAGCCGCAAACCCTGACGCTGGAGATGCACAACAGCGTGCCGCCCCAGGCGCGCTATATCGCTTACGACAACGCCACGAAAAAAAGTGGCTTTATCGACAGCAACGGCCAATGGGTGGTCAAGCCGCGCTTTGAACGCATCGAGTACAGCCCGATGCCCGGCGTATTCAACATGCAGGTGGGCAAGACACCGCAGAAAGATGGCTGGAGCCAGTTGCTGTTCAAGTACTTTGCGTTCGTGCCCGGGGGGCATACGTTGAAGGAGTTGCCGTTCGAGATCATCGAAAAGCCGATCAACGATGACCTGATGATCGTCGAACGCGAAACCAACGGACCGTACGGCGTATACGATGTGAAAAAGCAGCAAGTGGTGGTGCCGATGAAGTACGTCAATGCTCAGGTGGTCGGCGACCTGTTCATTGCCCGGCCTGGGCTGAAGACCTACGGCGGCGACTCGTCCTATGGTGTATGGAACCTGGCTGGCAAGGAACTGCTGGCGCCACGCTTTTCCAACATCGACGTCGTCAGTGACTACCTCTACACCACCTCGGCTGACGGGGGGCAAACAGACGTCTATACCCTGCAACTGCAAAAGCTCAATCCACCCGGCAGCACGACCATCGGCGCTTTTATCCAGGGCCAGCCGCAACTGGTGCAAGACCGCAAAAGCCGCAAATACAGCTTTATCACCCCCGAAGGCAAACCCTTGCCCATCAGCTTGCCCTATGACGAAGTCGAGCCGTTCTCCAATGGCATGGCCGTGGTCAAAAAAGGTGAACGCTACGGCGCGCTCGACCTGACCGGCAAACTGCGCGTGCCCCTGAAGTACACCCGTCTCAACCCGTTCCAGAAAAACCTCGCCTCGGCGGAAATGGACGGTTTCAGAGGCTTGGTGCTGATCGACAAAAACAACACCCTGGTGAAAAAACTCGGCTCGTACACCACCTACAGCCTGCCCACCAACAGCAACGACGCGACGTACAGCATCTGGGACGCGAAAGACGAAAACCGGGTGAATGTGTTCAATGCCGACGGAGTGCAGGTGGACAGCTACCAACGCGAGTAACCGCCGTCGTGGCGAGGGAGCTTGCTCCCGCTGCTGCGCAGCAGCCCCAAAAAGCCCCACCGTCAATCAACCTG
>NZ_JAFHKI010000168.1 GCF_016937615.1 Pseudomonas lactucae
GGCGGTGTGTCGGTGGGCGAAGAGGACCACCTCAAGCAGGCGATCCAGGCACTGGGCAAAGTGGATGTCTGGCGCCTGGCGATCCAGCCCGGCAAGCCCCTGGCCTTTGGCAACGTGGCGGGCAAACCCTGGATCGGCCTGCCCGGCAACCCCAGCGCCGCGCTGGTCACGGCGCTGGTGGTGGTGCGTGGGTTTTTGCTGCGCGCCCAAGGTGTCGAGCGGGTGCTGCCGGTGCCGATCAACGTGGTGGCCGGTTTCGAGTGGCTCAAGCCCAACAAGCGCCGCCAGTACCTGCGTGCCCGCTTAAGGCCCGGGGTGGACGGGCAACTGCGCGCCATCCTGCATCCCCAGCAAAGCTCGGCAATGCTCACCGCCGCCTGTTGGGCCGATGGCCTGGTGATCATCGAGTGTGAGCAGCAGGTGCCCAAGGGCGCGCTGGTGGCGTTTTTGTCGTTTGCCGATTTTGAATAAGGAGCGCTCATGCAACTGGTCTGCCCGGCAGGTAACCTGCCCGCCCTCAAAGCCGCCGTGCGCCAAGGCGCCGATGCGGTGTACGTGGGGTTTCGCGATGACACCAATGCCCGGCATTTTGCCGGGCTGAACATGGACGACAAACAGTTCGACGGTGCCGTCGCGTTTATTCGCCAGCACCAGCGCAAACTGTACGTGGCGGTCAACACCTACCCGCAACCGAAGATCTGGGCACGCTGGCAACGCGCTGTCGACCGCGCGGCGGACCACGGCGTGGATGCCCTGATCGCCGCCGACCCCGGCGTGCTCGACTATGCCAGCCGCCGGCATCCGCAGATGGCGTTGCACCTGTCGGTGCAAGGCTCGGCCACCCACGCGGCGGCGCTCAAATTCTACGCCGAGCGCTACGCCATTCGCCGCGCGGTGTTGCCGCGTGTGCTGTCCCTGGCCCAGGTCAAACAGGTGGCGGCGAGCAGCCCGGTGCCGATCGAAGTGTTCGGTTTTGGCAGCCTGTGCATCATGGCCGAGGGGCGTTGCCATTTGTCTTCCTACATCACCGGCGAGTCGCCCAACCTGTGCGGCGTGTGCTCGCCGGCCAAGGCGGTGCGCTGGAGCGACGACGCCGACGGCCTGAGCGCACGTCTCAGTGAGGTGCTGATCGACCGCTATACCCCCGACGAACCCGCCGGCTACCCGACCTTGTGCAAAGGCCGTTTTCTGGTGGGCGGCAAGCGCTTCCATGCGCTGGAAGAACCCACCAGCCTCGACACCCTGGACCTGCTGCCGGAACTCAGCACCATCGGCGTGGCGGCGGTGAAAATCGAAGGCCGGCAACGCAGCCCGGCCTATGTGGAACAAGTCACCCGAGTCTGGCGCGCCGCGCTGGACGCCCACCGCAACGCGCCGGCCAACTTTATGGTCAAGGACCAGTGGCGCCAGGTGTTGGCCGGGTTATCCGAAGGCAGCCAGACCACGCTTGGCGCCTACCATCGTGCATGGCAGTGAGGAGACACAGATGAAACTCAGCCTGGGACCGGTGCTGTTTTATTGGGACAAGCAACACCTGGGGCGCTTCTATGCCGACATGGCCGACTTGCCCCTGGATGTGATTTACCTGGGCGAAACCGTGTGCGCCAAACGCCGTGCGTTGTCGCTGGATCAATGGTTGGGCCTGGGACGTGAATTGCAGGCCGGCAGCCAGGCGCAGATCGTGTTGTCGAGCCTCACGCTGATCGAAGCCGCCTCCGAACTGTCGAGCCTGCGCCGCCTGTGCGACAACGGCGAACTGCTGGTGGAGGCCAACGACATGGGCGCGGTGCAGATGCTGATCGAGCGCAAGTTGCCCTTTGTCGGCGGCCCGGCGCTCAACCTGTATAACGGCCACGCCCTGGTGCAATTGCTCGACGCGGGCATGCAGCGCTGGGTGCCGCCGGTGGAATGCTCCCAGGCGTTGATTGTCGATGTGCTGCAACAGGTGGGGGATCTCGGTCGCGCATTGCCCGAGGTGGAAATCTTTGCCTACGGCCATTTGCCCCTGGCCTACTCGGCGCGCTGCTTTACCGCTCGCGCCGAAAACCGGCCCAAGGATGATTGTCAGTTCTGCTGCCTCAACTACCCCGACGGCATGGCCCTGACCAGCCAGGAAGGGCAAGCGTTGTTCACCTTGAACGGCATTCAGACCATGTCGGCCGAGGTCACCAACCTGCTCGCGGACTATCCCGCGCTGGTCAACGGTGGCGCCGACCTGCTGCGCCTGAGCCCACGGGCCGAAGGCATGGTCGAGGTGGTGCGCGCGTTCGATCAGGTGCGCCAGGGCGCCATGCCGCCGCTGTTCGTGGACGGCTGCAACGGCTACTGGCACGGCCAGGCCGGTATGTTGCGGGTCGAGGAGGCAGGCCTGTGTTGAGTCGCAAACAGTGGTTGCTCAAGAGTGCCGATCGCCTGTTACCGCTGGTGCGCCGCGTTCCCTTTCGTGTGCAGCGCCTGGCCTTGCAACAGGCCCTCAACCGTTGCCTGGCCGAACCGCTGCGTGACGGTGGTTTCGACCTGCTGCGCGGGCGCTGGATGTGCCTGCGCATTCCTGACCTGGGGTTGTGCTGGTACCTGACGTTGGCGCGCGACGGCTTGCGTATTGCTCAACAGGCCGACGCCCAGGTGAGCATCAGCGGCAACTGGCGCGAGTTTCTGTTGCTGGCCAGTCGGCAGGAAGACCCGGACACCTTGTTCTTCCGGCGGCGGTTGGTGATCGAGGGAGATACCGAGTTGGGGCTGGGGCTGAAAAACCTGATCGACAGCCTGGACCCCGACGTATTGCCGGGGTGGCTGTGGCGAAACCTGGAGCGCGCAGGGCGGGGGCTTGCGACTCAGGCCTGATACGCCCTCAGCGCGTCTTCGCGCACGATGCGAATCGTGCGCCGTTGTACCTCGATCAAACCACCGTCCACCAGCCGGTGCAGGATCCGCGAAAACGTCTCCGGCTGGATCCCCAGCTTCGACGCCACCAGGCGCTTGGGCACTTGCAGCAATACGTCGCCACTGCGGCTATCGCGCTCCTGAAACAGAAAATTGATCACCCGCCGGCTGGCGTTGGCCAGGGTCAGGGTGTCGATGTCCTGCAGCCGTTGGTGCAGGTGGATACTCATGCCGGCCAGGATCGCCAGGCAGATTTTCGGTTGGTCTTCCAGGGCACGGCGGTAATGTTCGCCGGCGATGCTGACCAGCACACTGTCCTTGAGCGCGGTGGCGCTTACCGGGTAGGCCTTGGCCTGGGTGAACAGCAGCGCCTCGGCGAACGTCTGGCCGGGTTGGATGATTTCCACCAGGTGTTCCTGGCCCTCACCCGTCACGCGGTGCAGTTTGATCTGGCCGCTGACCAACAGGAAAAACCGCTCGGCGGCGTCGCCCTGATGCATCAGCGGGGTGTGACCGGGCAGGCGCTTGAGGTTGGCCAGGGTGCAGACGTCCTGGAAGGTTTTTTCCGGGAGCTGGCTGAACAGGGGATGACGGCGTAGGGTCAGGACGATGTGCGGGTGGGTTAGCATGGGGCCTCCGTTGTCGGCATGGTAGGGCGGGGCCGATGTTTGGGGATATGCCTCTGTGGGGGTACCTCTTGGGGGATTGGTGTACAAACGCAGTTCCAGTGTGGAGGCTGTCCCGATGAGGGAGTGTCAGTGGATGAATCTGTGACTGACCCACTGCCATCGGGAGCAAGCCCCCTCCCACATTTTGATCTCTGTACATCAGGTAGGTCTCAGTCTGCTCGGGCTGGATATGTACTCAACCCCCCGTCACCCCACCTGCCGCAAATCGCTCCATCGCCCAAACCCGCCGCCTCCACCCGCGATCGCAACCCCACGCT
>NZ_JAFHKI010000169.1 GCF_016937615.1 Pseudomonas lactucae
GGTTTAACGCGGACAAGGGCTTTGGGTTTATTACTCAGGATGGGGGCGGAGCTGACGTCTTTGTTCACTTTTCCGCGATCCAGGGTGAAGGGTTCAAAGGCGCTCGAAGAAAACCAGAAGGTTGAGTTCGATATCGTCCCAGGACAAAAAGGGCCTCAGGCTGCGAACGTGCGAGCCTTGTGAAGACTCATTGATTGATCGATCCCTGGTAGCACTGGATGCAAAAAAATCCAAATGTGGGAGGGGGCTTGCTCCCGATAGCGGTGTCAGGCAGCAGATTCATGGCCTGACTCACCTATATCGGGAGTAAGCCCCCTCCCACATTTGTATCGGTATATGGCCGTAATCACGGTCGCACGTGAGGTTATCCGAATCCGAAACCAAAGTTGGAAGGCTTCTTGCACTACCCCCACCAGGACGCCTCCCGGCGTCAAAAGTTTGCTTTACGTTACGAGGAATACCGGTGGTGGATCGCTCTCAAATGCTCGGCACGGCCCGTACGACCCTGACTGACCTCTCGCGGGGCAATCTGGGTGTGCCGTTGTTGTTGCTGGTGATGCTGGCAATGATGATGTTGCCGATGCCGCCGTTCCTGCTCGACGTATTCTTCACCTTCAACATCGCCCTGTCCGTGGTGGTGTTGCTGGTCTGCGTATACGCCCTGCGGCCGCTGGATTTCGCGGTGTTCCCGACGATTTTGCTGGTGGCGACCCTGTTGCGCCTGGCCTTGAACGTGGCCTCTACCCGCGTGGTGATGCTCCACGGCCAGGACGGTCACGCTGCCGCCGGCAAGGTGATCCAGGCCTTCGGTGAGGTGGTGATCGGCGGTAACTACGTGGTGGGTATCGTGGTGTTCGCGATCCTGATGATCATCAACTTCGTGGTGGTGACCAAAGGTGCCGGGCGGATTTCCGAGGTGAGCGCGCGGTTTACCCTCGACGCCATGCCCGGCAAGCAGATGGCTATCGACGCCGACCTCAACGCCGGCCTGATCGACCAGAACCAGGCCAAATCCCGCCGTCTGGAAGTGGCCCAGGAAGCCGAGTTCTACGGTTCCATGGACGGTGCCAGCAAATTCGTGCGCGGTGACGCCATCGCCGGCCTGCTGATTCTGTTCATCAACCTCATCGGCGGCGTAGCCGTGGGCATGTTCCAGCACGGCATGAGTTTCGGCGATGCGGGCAAGGTCTACGCCTTGCTGACCATCGGTGACGGTTTAGTGGCGCAATTGCCATCACTGTTGTTATCCACAGCGGCTGCAATCATGGTCACTCGTGCCTCGGGCTCCGAGGACATGGGCAAACAGATCAGCCGGCAGATGTTTGCCTCGCCCAAGGCCTTGGCCGTGGCGGCAGGCATCATGGCGATCATGGGGATTGTGCCGGGCATGCCGCACGTGTCGTTCCTGAGCATGGCCGCCATGGCGGCCGGTGGTGCCTACCTGTTCTGGAAAAAGCAAAACGCAATCAAGGTCCAGGCCCTGCAGGAAGTCGCGCGCCAGCAGGAGCTGCTGCCGTCCCCGGCCCGCGCCCAGGAAACCAAGGAGCTGGGCTGGGACGACGTGACCCCCATCGACATGATCGGCCTGGAAGTCGGCTACCGCCTGATTCCGCTGGTGGACCGCAACCAGGGCGGCCAATTGCTCGCGCGGATCAAGGGCGTGCGCAAGAAGCTGTCCCAGGACCTGGGCTTTTTGATGCCCACCGTGCACATCCGCGACAACCTCGACCTGGCGCCGAGCGCCTACCGCCTGACGCTGATGGGCGTGATCCTGGCCGAAGCCGAGATCTACCCGGACCGCGAACTGGCGATCAACCCCGGCCAGGTGTTCGGCAGCCTCAACGGCATTACCGCCAAAGATCCGGCTTTTGGCCTGGAGGCGGTGTGGATCGAAATCAGCCAGCGCAGCCAGGCGCAGTCCCTGGGCTACACCGTGGTAGACGCCAGCACCGTGGTCGCCACGCACCTCAACCAGATTCTGTACAAGCACTCCCACGAGCTGATCGGCCACGAAGAAGTCCAGCAATTGATGGGTTTGCTGGGCAAAGCCTCGCCAAAACTTGCCGAAGAGCTGGTACCCGGCGTGCTGTCGTTGTCGCAACTGCTCAAAGTGCTGCAAGCGCTGCTGGCCGAACAGGTGCCGGTGCGCGACATTCGCAGCATTGCCGAGGCCATCGCCAACAACGCCGCCAAGAGTCAAGATACCGCCGCGCTGGTGGCGGCGGTACGCGTCGGATTGTCCCGCGCAATCGTGCAAAGCATTGTAGGGCTTGACTCCGAGCTGCCTGTGATCACCTTGGAACCCAGGTTGGAACAGATTTTGCTCAATAGTATTCAGAAGGCGGGACAAGGCCAGGAAGAGGGCGTTCTGCTGGAGCCAAGCATGGCTGAAAAACTGCAGCGTTCTTTGATTGACGCCGCGCAGCGCCAGGAAATGCAGGGCCAACCGGTGATTCTGCTGGTGGCAGGCCCGGTCCGAGCGATGTTGTCGCGGTTTGGACGCCTGGCAGTACCGAATTTGCACGTTTTGGCTTATCAGGAAATTCCTGACAACAAGCAAGTGACTATCGTCGCGACAGTAGGGCCCAACGGCTGAGGGTAGTGGGTTATGCAAGTGAAGCGTTTTTTCGCCGCCGATATGCGTCAGGCCATGAAACTGGTCCGTGATGAGCTGGGCGCCGACGCCGCGATTATCGGTAACCGTCGCATTGCCGGCGGTGTCGAGCTGACGGCTGCCCTGGATTACACCCCTCAGGCCCTGGCCCCGCGCGTGCCGAACATGGAGCTTGAAGACGAGCTGCGCAAGACCGCCTCGCGCATCGTCTCGGCCCAGGCCGAGCTGAGCATGCGTGGCGACAGCGATGCCACCACCAATCGCCAATTGTTCGCCGGCCTGCCGCTGACCGCCTCCGAGCCACTGGTTGAGCCGACTTTCGTCGAGCCACCGCGTCCTGCGGCGCCAGCCCCGGCCGCCGGCGTCGACCAGCGCGCGTTCGACTCGATGCGCTTCGAGCTCAACGGCCTGCGCGAACTGCTGGAAGTCCAACTGGGGTCGCTGGCCTGGACCCAGTTGCAAGGCAGCAAGCCGCAACAGGCCAACCTCTGGCGCCGCCTGCAACGCATCGGCCTGTCTGGCCCGCTGTCGCGCGACCTGCTGGCACTGACCACCGAAATCGAAGAACCCCGCCAGGCCTGGCGCATGTTGCTGGCCCACTTGGCGCGGATGATCGCCACCCCGGAAATCGAGCCGCTGGAAGAGGGCGGTGTGATTGCCATGGTCGGCCCGGCCGGCATGGGCAAGACCACCACCCTGGCCAAGCTCGCCGCCCGTTATGTGCTCAAATACGGCGCCCATAACATCGCGCTGGTGAGCATGGACAGCTATCGTATCGGTGCCCAGGAGCAACTCAAGACCCTGGGCCGTATCCTCAACGTGCCGGTGACCCATGTCGATCCGGGCCAGTCCCTGGCCAACGCCCTCGACCCGCTGCTGCGCAAACGCGTGGTGTTGATCGATACCGCCGGCCTGCAAGCCAGCGACCCGGCCTTGCGTCTGCAGCTGGAAAGCCTGGCTGGACGTGGCATCAAGTCGAAAAATTACCTGGTGCTTGCAACCACCAGCCAGAAACAGGTTCTTACCGCTGCCTATCACAGCTACAAACGTTGCGGCCTAGCCGGCTGCATCCTGACTAAACTGGATGAAACCGCCAGCCTGGGCGAAGTGTTGAGCCTGGCGATCAGCCATGAACTACCGGTTGCCTACCTGACCGATGGGCCGCGGATTCCGGATGATTTGCATCTGCCGCGCCGTCATCAGTTGGTCAGCCGCGCCGTGAGCGTACAAATGCAAGACGAGCCTAGCGAGGAAGCGATGGCCGACATGTTCGCCGATCTCTACCACCACCCGGCAAAACGGGTCGGTTGAAGTCGATGAGCACCGTGAAATGTATCTACATCGATGGTCTGCAAGCGATTCACGCGGCCAAGCCATGTAGCCTGCGTCTAAGCAAGACAAGGTAAAGAAATAAAATGGGCAGCATGCATCCCGTACAGGTGATCGCGGTGACCGGCGGCAAAGGTGGCGTCGGAAAAACTAACGTGTCAGTGAATTTGTCCCTGGCGCTGGCAGAGCTTGGCCGTCGCGTCATGCTGCTGGATGCTGACCTGGGACTGGCGAACGTCGACGTTCTGCTGGGGCTGACGCCCAAACACACCCTGGCCGATGTGATCGAGGGGCGCTGTGAACTGCGCGATGTGCTGCTGCAGGGCCCTGGCGGGATCCGCATCGTGCCGGCCGCGTCGGGCACCCAGAGCATGGTGCACCTGAGCCCGGCGCAGCATGCCGGCCTGATCCAGGCCTTCAGTGATATCGGCGACAACCTCGACGTGCTGGTGATCGACACCGCCGCCGGGATCGGCGAGTCCGTGGTCAGCTTCGTGCGCGCGGCGCAGGAAGTTCTGCTGGTGGTCTGCGATGAACCCACCTCGATCACCGACGCCTACGCCCTGATCAAACTGCTTAACCGTGACTACGGCATGAACCGCTTCCGCGTGCTGGCCAACATGGCCCAAAGCCCGCAAGAAGGACGCAACCTGTTCGCCAAGTTGACCAAGGTCACGGATCGTTTTCTCGATGTCGCCTTACAATACGTTGGTGCAGTTCCCTACGACGAGTGCGTGCGCAAGGCTGTGCAAAAGCAGCGTGCAGTCTACGAAGCGTTCCCTCGTTCCAAGTGCGCCTTGGCGTTCAAGGCGATTGCCCAGAAGGTCGATACCTGGCCCTTGCCTGCCAACCCTCGGGGGCATCTGGAGTTTTTCGTCGAACGATTGGTGCATCAGACGAGCGCAGGACCTGTGCTATGACAGCGAACGGCTATAACGCTTACAAGAAGTCCGCCCGTGACAGCCAGGGTGAGTTGATCGAGCGCTATGCGCCGTTGGTCAAACGCATTGCCTATCACCTGCTGGGACGCCTGCCCGCCAGCGTCCAGGTCGAAGACCTGATCCAGGCCGGCATGATCGGCCTGCTCGAAGTGTCGACCAAATACGATGCCAGCAAAGGCGCCAGTTTCGAGACGTATGCGGGTATCCGCATTCGTGGCGCGATGCTCGATGAAGTGCGCAAGGGCGATTGGGCGCCCCGTTCGGTCCACCGCAATACGCGCATGGTCAGTGACGCAATTCGGGCAATTGAAGCAAAAACCGGTCGCGACGCTAAAGATCACGAAGTTGCGGCCGAACTCCAATTGAGTCTCGACGATTATTACGGGATTTTGAACGATACCTTGGGCAGCCGCCTGTTCAGTTTCGACGACCTGTTGCAGGACGGCGAACACGAAGGGCTGCACGAGGACGGCGCGAGCGCACACATGGAGCCGTCGCGCGACCTGGAAGATCTACGCTTCCAGGGTGCGTTGGCGGACGCCATCGCCAATTTGCCTGAACGTGAGCGATTGGTGTTGGCGCTGTACTACGACGAAGAGCTGAACCTCAAGGAAATCGGTGAGGTCCTGGGGGTCAGCGAATCACGGGTCAGCCAGTTGCACAGCCAATGCGCCGCCCGCTTGCGGGGGCGTTTGGGAGAGTGGCGAGCGCGCTGACAGGCAGTGTGGGGACACTGCAAAGCGATACCGCGAGGGTGTTTGATTCTCGTGGTTCGGCCCGTGGTGGCCCCGGCAGTCCTATTTGTGTAATGCCTGTTGATTGAAATGGCGCGTCCAGGTGCTGGGCGCGTTTAAGACTGCTTGGAGGTCGAATTGGACAAGAACATGAAAATCCTCATCGTTGATGACTTCTCAACGATGCGGCGGATCATAAAAAACCTGTTGCGTGACCTTGGGTTCACCAACACGGTCGAGGCGGATGACGGCCTGACGGCGATTCCGATCCTCAACAGCGGGAGCATCGACTTTCTGGTAACCGACTGGAACATGCCGGGCATGACCGGTATCGACCTGCTGCGCCATGTGCGCGCCGACGAAAAACTACGCAGCCTTCCCGTGTTGATGGTGACCGCCGAAGCCAAGCGTGAGCAGATCATCGAGGCCGCCCAGGCCGGGGTCAACGGTTACGTGGTCAAGCCATTCACTGCACAGGCCTTGAAAGAGAAGATCGAAAAAATCTTCGAACGCATCCACGGCTAATGCCATCGCGGGGGAGCTATGGAGCATAACGAAACGTCACAGGGAGACTTTGAGTCCACCCTGAAAAAACATGCTCACCAGTTGGTCGAAAGCCTTGAAAAAGGCCAGTTCGGTGACGCGGTGCAGTTGATCCATGAGCTCAATCAGACCCGTGACCGAGGCCTGTACCAGGAAGTGGGCAAGCTCACACGCGAGCTGCACAGCGCGATCGTCAATTTCCAGATTGACCCGCACATGCCCCAGGCCGAAGAAATCTCACAGATCACCGACGCCACCGAGCGTCTGTCCTATGTGGTCAGGCTGACTGAAGCGGCGGCCAACCGCACCATGGACCTGGTGGAAAACGCCACGCCGCTGGTCAACGGCATGGCCACCGAAGCCCAGGCCCTGAGCGTTGACTGGGGCCGCTTCATGCGCCGCGAAGTGGGCGCTGAAGAGTTCCGTGAACTGGCCCGTCGGGTCGAAGGGTTCCTGTCACGCAGCGAGCAGGAAAACCGTACGGTTTCCAGCAACCTCAACGACATTCTGCTGGCCCAGGATTACCAGGACCTCACTGGTCAGGTAATCAAGCGCGTGACCCAATTGGTCACCGAAGTGGAAAGCAACTTGCTCAAATTGGTGCTTATGGCAGGCCAGGTCGACCGTTTTGCCGGCATCGAACATGACCGCGAAGCGATCCTCTCGGAAAAAGATCCACAAAAACATCTCGCCAAGGGTGAAGGTCCGCAGATTCATGCCGATAAACGTGAAGACGTTGTATCGGGTCAAGATGATGTTGACGACCTGTTATCCAGTTTAGGCTTCTAAGGAGCACACCCATGAGCTTCGGCGCCGATGAAGAGATCCTTCAGGATTTCCTTGTAGAGGCCGGCGAAATTTTAGAGCAACTGTCCGAACAACTGGTCGAGCTGGAAAGCCGCCCAGATGATGCGAACCTGCTCAATGCAATTTTTCGCGGTTTTCACACTGTAAAAGGGGGCGCCGGCTTCCTCCAGCTCCATGAGCTGGTGGAGTGCTGCCACATCGCCGAGAACGTTTTCGACATCCTGCGCAAGGGTGAGCGTCACGTTGATTCGGAGTTGATGGACGTGATTCTCGAAGCACTGGACGCGGTCAACGGCATGTTCAGCCAAGTGCGTGAACGTGCCCCGATCACCGCGGCCACGCCGGAACTGTTGGCGGCCCTGGCGCGCTATGCGGAGCCTGCGGACACCTCGGCGGCGCCGGTGGTCGAAGCGGAGCCTGAACCGGAGCCTGAACCGGATGTGACGGACACCGAGTTCGAACAGCTGCTCGACTCGCTCAGTGCCGTCAAGGCCGAAGCCGAAGCGCCGGCCGCCGTTGCCCCGGCAGCGGCGCCGACCGGCGAAGACATTACCGACGCGGAATTCGAGTCGCTGCTCGACCAGTTGCACGGCAAGGGCCAGTTCGCCGCCGATGCGGTTGCGCCTGCTGCTTCTGCACCGGCTGCGGCGGCCGCGCCTGTCAGCACCGACATCACCGACGACGAATTCGAAGCGTTGCTCGACCAACTGCATGGCAAAGGCACGTTTGCCGCCGACGCCTTGCCGGCAGTCGCCGCCACCGCCACCGCCA
>NZ_JAFHKI010000017.1 GCF_016937615.1 Pseudomonas lactucae
TGAACCGAAAGTTCGACGCTTACAAAACACCGACAGCTGTCACATACCCAATTTGCTGAAGCGAGGCCAACAGGTCACGACTCAGTACCCGAATTTCTTGACGACCATAGAGCATTGGAACCACCTGATCCCATCCCGAACTCAGCAGTGAAACGATGCATCGCCGATGGTAGTGTGGGGTTTCCCCATGTGAGAGTAGGTCATCGTCAAGATTAAATTCCAAAACCCCTGTTTGCTCAAGCAAACAGGGGTTTTGTTTTTGTAGAAGTCCTAGATTTTAACCGGCACGTTGCGATGCAACGGTCTGGTAAACAGAATTTCTTGACGACCATAGAGCATTGGAACCACCTGATCCCATCCCGAACTCAGCAGTGAAACGATGCATCGCCGATGGTAGTGTGGGGTTTCCCCATGTGAGAGTAGGTCATCGTCAAGATTAAATTCCGAAACCCCTGTCTGCTGACGCAGACAGGGGTTTTGTCGTTTTGAGGGGGTGATCCGTACTCGTCTGATCTCCCGACTTAGCGCTGCGAAGCTCTACCGCCTGTCTATTTCTTACATGGAAAAGAGATTTTTCCCGATATCACCTAAGTTTTACCTTTACGTGGCCGAAAGCCTGATGAGCCATGCGTGCACCGAAATAGAGCAGCTCCTAAGCCGTCTATATTGAACAAGGAATGTTCCTCTCGGCACGCTCCCCCCATTTGGCAAAAGAAGTCGATGAAATGAATCTCAAATTCAGCCATAAAATTCTGTTGGCCGCGTCAGGCGTTGTGGTTCTAGCCTTCGCGTTATTCACGCTTTACAACGATTACCTACAGCGCAGTACGATCAAGCAGAACCTGGAGTCGTCCATTCAGCAATCCGGTGAGCTCACCGCCAGTAGTGTGCAGAACTGGCTCAGTGGCCGAATACTGGTCCTTGAAAGTCTTACGCAGAATTTTGCTCACCAAGGCAATGCTGCGGACCTTCCAGGTTTGGTCGATCAGTCGGCGTTCACCTCGAACTTCCAGTTCACCTATGTTGGTCAAACCAACGGTGTATTCACCCAGCGCCCGGACGCAAAAATGCCTGATGGCTATGACCCTCGTCAGCGTCCCTGGTACAAGCAAGCCGTGGCTGCCGATAAACCCATGCTCACGCCACCCTATATGGCTGCTGTGGGTGGGCAGATCGTCACCATCGCCATGCCAGTGAAAAAGAATGGCGAGCTGCTGGGTGTCGTTGGCGGTGACCTGAGCTTGCAAACCCTGGTGAAGATCATCAACTCCGTGGACTTCGGTGGCATCGGCCATGCGTTCCTGGTCAGCGGCGATGGCCAAGTCATCGTCAGCCCTGATCAGGATCAGGTGATGAAAAACCTTAAGGACATCTACCCAGGCACCAGCGTGCGGATAGAGAAGGTTAACCAGGACGTCGTTCTCAATGGCCAGGATCGTATTCTGTCATTCACGCCTATCAGCGGTTTGCCGGGGGCAGATTGGTACATCGGCCTGTCGATCGATAAACAAAAAGCCTACGCCCCTTTGGGTAAGTTCCGGACTTCTGCGTTGATCGCCATGGTGATAGCCGTGGTCGCAATTGCTGTGCTCTTGAGCCTGCTGATCCAAGTGCTGTTACGGCCTCTGAATACCATGGGCGTCGCCATGCAGGATATCGCGCAGGGCGAGGGCGACCTGACTCGCCGTCTGGCCGTCACCAGCAAGGACGAGTTCGGCGAAGTGGCAAGCGCGTTCAATGAGTTTGTGGAGCGCATTCACGCCTCGATTTCTGAGGTGTCTTCGGCAACGCGCCAGGTTCACGATCTGTCCCAACGCGTGATGGCTTCTTCCAACGCATCGATCATCGGCTCGGATGAGCAGAGCGCCCGCACCAACAGCGTCGCTGCAGCGATCAACGAGCTGGGCGCAGCCACCCAGGAAATCGCACGTAACGCCGCCGACGCTTCACAGCATGCCAGTGGCGCCAGCGAGCAGGCCGACGATGGACGCAAAGTGGTTGAGCAAACCATTCTGGCAATGTCTGAGCTTTCACAAAAGATCAGTTTGTCCTGCACCCAGATCGAAACTCTGAACGCCAGCACCGACAACATTGGCCACATTCTTGACGTGATCAAGGGCATCTCCCAGCAAACCAATTTGCTCGCGCTCAACGCAGCGATTGAAGCAGCCCGTGCAGGGGAGGCCGGGCGTGGGTTTGCCGTCGTTGCAGACGAGGTGCGCAACCTGGCTCATCGCACCCAAGAGTCGGCCGAAGAAATTCACAAGATGATCACCTCGCTGCAAGTGGGCTCGCGCGAAGCGGTGACCACCATGAATGCCAGTCAAACATCCAGCGAGGAAAGCGTTCAGGTGGCCAACCAGGCCGGTGAGCGCCTTATCAGCGTGACGCAGCGGATCGTTGAAATCGATGGAATGAACCAGTCGGTCGCCGCAGCTACCGAAGAGCAGACTGCGGTGGTGGAAACACTCAACGTCGATATCAACCAGATCAACCTGTTGAACCAGCAGGGTGTGACCAATCTCAACGAAACCCTGAAGGACTGCGATGCCCTGTCGCAGCAGGCCAATCGGTTGAAGCAACTGGTCGACAGTTTCAAAATCTGATCCGC
This sequence comes from Pseudomonas lactucae, assembly GCF_016937615.1. Classification (GTDB taxonomy): domain Bacteria; phylum Pseudomonadota; class Gammaproteobacteria; order Pseudomonadales; family Pseudomonadaceae; genus Aquipseudomonas; species Aquipseudomonas lactucae. The sequence continues at coordinate 2,612 of NZ_JAFHKI010000017.1, forward strand.
TGATGACGGAGTAGGATCCTATGGCTTGGCCAGCAAGCGTCGTACATTCTCCAGGGCGCTGTTGGCGAAGTCTTGCACAAACTGCTCAAACCCCTCCTGTGCGGCGTCCATGGGCTCGGCAATGATGGTCCAGGTGACTCTGGAGCATTGTGCTCCAAGTGCTTGAACACTGATCGCTGCCCACAATCGCGCCACGCCGAGGGTGTTGTAGATCGTGGTCCAGGTCATGTGCATGGCCTGCTCATCGCGACTATTGAGTTGCTCGACGACACAGTTGCCATCGCGAAAAATTTTTTTGCGCAAAGCGCCCACACCCGTGCCGATCATTTCAATGTGCATAAGCGCAGGAATGAAGGCATCAAAGCCCGCAAACTGACCCACTACACTCCACAGCCGACGGGCATGGCAATCAACCAAGGCAGAGGCCACAATCGGCACGCTGCTCGGGTTGCGGATTAACGTATCGGGTTGCAGCGGTTTCATAAGAATGTCCTGAAGCGGTTCATAGAAAGCTGATGGCCTTGAGGTAGTTGCAGCCTTTGCTGAGTAGCTCTGTGTCTTTTTCGGGATACTGCTCTCCCATTTTCTGAACACCGCGTCGTGCGTTGCCATGAAGAATCATTGACGTGTCTCCTATGTCGTCATCCAAGTGATCCAGGTAAAAGCCCAGTACACCGAATAGAGCATTGTCCTGACCCACGGCGCCCAGAGCCCGCTGCCACTGCTTGATGTCCACCCGCTCGAACGGGTAGCCGGCCCCGCTGAAGGCGTCCAGGTAATGTTCCCAGCTCAACGGTTGAGGGTTGTGCAAGTTGAAGACGTTTTCATGGGGTTGGAAGCTGGCGCAGTGGAAGGCAATGAAGCGACTCAGGAAGTCCACTGGCATCAAGTCGAAGTTCAACTCCAGGCGAGGCAGCACACCCAATTGCAGAGACCCCTTGAGCATCAGCATCAGGCGGTTTTTATGCGGCCGGCAGACACCGTTACGGCTGTTGAAACTGATATTTCCCGGCCGGAGGATATTCACCCAGGCGCCTTGTTCGACGGCACGACCCAGCAACCGCTCCGCCACCCACTTGGACAGGTTGTAGCCATTCCTCACATACAGGGGCAGCGTCGCGGCGGCGGGTTCCTCAAGAACATGCCCCTGCGTGTCGATGCTGCTGGAAGCCGACAACGTCGAGACAAAGTTCAAGACTTTCTTGCTGTGGGTTTCGCACAAACGCAGGCACTCGAATATGGGATCGACGTTGTCCTTTGCCAGTGAGGCGTAGTCCATCACGTGGTTGACCTGTGCTGCGTTGTGCACCAGCACACCAAACTCCCTGGCGAGGGATTCATATGCCTCGGTCGTCAAGCCCAATCGCGGCAAGCTGACATCGGCCGCGAAGACCCGCACGCGGCTCAAGTCCAGATGTTCCAGACGGTATTCGCGCAATGCCTGGGTAAACCGGGCCATTGCAAGCGCCCCCGGCTGCTCGCGTACCAGGCAGGCCACTTCGATTGCACCGCCCGCCAATAGCGCTTCGACAATATGCACGCCGACGAAACTGTTGGCCCCCGTCACGATGATTTTTCGCGGGTCCCCCACGCGGTCCTCGTCCAGCGCGCTGATCGTCCACTCCCGCTGGGTATCCTCAAGCGCCTGGGCGGAGGAGGTGTCCGGTAGCTCACCATCCTCAAGCAACGTAGCGAGGGCACGGATCGTCGGCACTTCGATGAAATGGCTCAATGCGAAACTACGGCCAAACTGCTCGCGCACACGCAGCAGCAAGGTCGACAGCAAAATCGAATGGCCGCCGAGATCGAAGAAGCTGCCATCGATGGATAACGCACCTGAGGGCAACTCCAGCAGTTCGCGCCACAACTGAGTCAATTGCGCTTGAAGCTCAGTGTTTGCATCGTCGTGGACAGGTAGGTCGGAACGAGGCGGCAGCGCCATGGCCAATAGTGCCTGGCGGTCGACTTTGCCGTTGATGGTGCGTGGCATGCCTTGCAACTCGACCCAGGAGGCAGGTTGCATGTACTCCGGTAGCCACTGCCGTGCGTGTTGCTTGAGGGCTGGCATACTGGCGCCTGGCTCGGGTTGGGCGGCAAAACCGTGGATCCTGTCATCGCGATCGATGATCACTGCCACTTGTCGATACAGCCGACTGTCGCGCAAGCACTGCTCGATCTCCCGGGGCTCGACCCTAAAGCCGCGGATCTTCACCTGATGATCGCGCCGCCCGCCCAGCAGGATGCCTGTAGGTGTCCACTGAGCCAGGTCGCCGCTGCGGTAGGCGCGAAGAACCTGGCCGCTGGGTATCGACAGCTCGACAAACGCACTATCAGCCTGCTCAGGCGCATTCACGTACCCCAGGCTCACCCCTGGACCGACGATGTAAACCTCGCCCTGCACCTGTTCATCCACCGGTTGCAGGTTGTCGTCGAGGATCAGCACCTGGCTGTTGGCGATGGGCACGCCAATGTTTCGGTTGCTGTCTGCCGGTTGCAACCTGCGGTGAGTCACCAGCACCGTGGTTTCGGTGGGGCCATAGAGGTTATGGAGCTGGCACTGCCCGGCCAATCGCTCGATGGCAAGGGGTTCGCAGACATCGCCACCCGTGAGCAGGTGAGTGACGCCAAGCGGTTGATCCAGCGGCAGGATATTGAGCAGTGCGGGCGGCAGGAAAGCATGAGTGATGTATTGCCGGCGCAGTAGCGCCACCAGTTGATGAGGGTCGCGTCGTTGCTCCTCGCCGGGGACGATCAACTGCGCACCGGCGATCAGCGCCGGGAAGATATCAATCAATGACGAGTCGAAACTCAACGGTGAAAATTGCAGAACGCGACTGTGCTCGTCCAGCGCCATACAGACGCCGAACCATGCCGTGAAATGCGCCAGGTTGGCTTGGCTGAGCAGTGCACCCTTGGGGCGGCCCGTGGTGCCTGATGTATAGAGCACCATGCACGGCGCATCGGGGTCGGGCCGATGCTGCGTCAGATCGGATAAGCTGTCGGCGTTTCGTGGCCTGATAGCACTGACATCCAGCGCAATGAAACGCTCGCGCAGTGAGTGCTGACCGGCATCCAGCAATACGCCGGCCCTCGCATCTTCGAGCATGGCCTGATGGCGTTGAGGTGGCTGTTCGGGTTCCAGCGGCAGGTACACCGCGCCACTGCCCAGTACCGCAAGGATACTGGCATACAGCTCGATAGACTTTCCCAGGCACACGCCGACTACGGCTGGGGTTTCGAGCCCCTCCAGCGCTGGCCGCAATTGCTGTTGAATCGCCATTGCGCGGCTGTGCAGTTGCCGGTAGGTCCATGCCTTGCCGGCAATGTTCAACGCCGTTCGTTCGGAAAAGGCCTGAAGGCTCGCCTGTAAACGCTCGATCATTGGCACTTGGGCTTGTCGGCTTAGTCCTGGGTCAAAGGTACGGTTGAATCGATGTAAAAACGCAAGCGCCTCCAACCCTTGCAGGCTCTGTTCGGGCCAGTCGGTGGCGATGGTTGTCATGGCGAAATATTCGAGGTCTCGTGAAAAACAACTGACCTGCGTCGCGACCCAATCCACCAGCGCGCTCGTCACCCGTTGACGCATTCGTTGACCATTACCGCTGGGCTCTGCGGCGACGTCCAGTACGGCCAATACAGCTCGGTCACGGTCATAGAGGCGCAGCTGCAATGCGGGCAGCCCATACTCAGTGATGGGCCCCACGCCCAGGCGCAGGCTGATGCACATCGTTTTGCCCACATGGACCGGAAGAGGTTGGCTGCCATCATCAATCCACAGGTCGATGGTCTCATTACCCGAGACGTGCCCGTACTGTTCCAGCACCGGCCTGATCGCGTCCAGGGCTTTGCTGGAACCGTTCCAGCCGATCGTCAGGCGCTTCATGCCCGCACCGGCAGGAAGTTGTTCAGCGCTTGCGCCACGCTCGGCGTTTGCAGCAAACCGCTGTGTTGCAGGAAAGCCATGATATTGCCCATCAACGGATGCTGACGGGTGATGGGGAACGCGAGCGCCCTGATTTCATCGCCCAATGCGCTGCGTACGCGGGTGCTGACGCCCAGGTGCTCGATCAGTTCTAGATCGAAGTTCTTTTGCAGGTCGTTGGTCAGGTAATGCGCCAGGAACGTTGGCAGTACCTGAGCGATGCTGTCACGGTCATTCGGGCTCGCGGCCTGCCAATAAAGGCGCACCAACCGAGTCCAGAATTGTGCGTGACGGCCCTCATCGAACAGGTGGTCGGCCATCAAGCCACGTATGGAGGCTTTGACGCTGCTGTCCTTGGAAAACGCGGCTACATCCTGGGTGACTGTGTTTTCGGCGATTGCCACTCCGATCAGTTCCACGGCATCGCGCAGATGGGCTGGCGCCTCTGCCTGTGCCGCCGGGAGTGCGCGGCTCAGTTCGATTTGCTCAGGCAACTGGAGCGGCCGTATGCCCGTCATGGCGACGGTTTGTTGCAGCAGGTCCAGTGCGACCAAGGCGTGGTAATCCTCGTCCACCACGACCGTCATTGCATCAATGCGACAGGCGAGGGGGAAGGGCAGCGAGAAGCGATTCTTGGCAATGCGGCGTGCGGTCCTGTCGACGATCTCGGTTTCGAAGATCACTACGTCGTTGATGAATTTGTAGAAGCTCTGCAACAGCACGAAGTCGCGCCACTGTGGGCAATGCTCCAGAAAGGTCGCGCTGAGTACCAGGGGTTGGCGACACAGCGGGTAGATCAGGTTGTCATCGTTTTCCAGCACACGGCGAGGGCGTGTGCGGATGGTTGCCCTGCGCTCCCAGTCATCGATAATCGAAGGGTAGTCGGCGATGCTCATGGACGTACCTCCCGCAGCGACGCCCGCACCTCGTCCCAAAAACGGATACGGCTTTCCACGGCGGCAAGGGCTGCGTCGTCTGCTTGTGATGGGTAGGTCGGGTCTGCGCCGACCAGGCGTTCAAGCAGCAACCGGGCTGCCGGCGCGTGATTCTGAGCGTCCAGTTCGATATGGCGTCTTAGATACCTGCACAAGGTTGGCGCCTGGTGATGAACAAACCCGTCGCTGTGCAGGATGCGCTCGAACAGAATCGGTATCACGGACTCGCGACTGTGAAAGAACGCGGCCGCCACGCAATGAGTGGGGGCGTGCCGGGCGATGTGCAACGTATCCGTCACGAGACGGCTCACCCCGGCAGGCACATCGAGCCTGTGCAAGGCCGAGCTTGCTTCCAGGCCGTTGCGCTGCAGCGCAATGAAGCGGTTGATCACCACGGTGCTGGCGCCGACTTCGGCCATGGCTTCCAGGTACAACTCGAAGTGGCTGCAATGGCCTTGCCGGGGATGCTCGTCCGACTCTTCGCCCAACACGATTTCATTGATCAGACGTGCGGCCTGCGGGTCGGCAGGGGGCAGCCAGGGCAAATGGGTGCAGGTCAGATCCTGTTGCAGGCGTTTGACGAGGGTCATGAAATCCCAAACAGAGAACACGTGGGTTTCCATGAAAAGTTGTAACTTTCGATGCGATGTTATTTCTTGGAACAGCGGGTGGCTACACAGTTGAATTTTCTTTTGTTCAAGTAACGGTGGGTACATGGTTGATGCCTATAAGTTGTTGCGGCCGCAGAATGAATCCACGGTTGATTATTGTGTTCGGCAAAAAAGGGAACCGGTATCAGCCTGGCGACAGAGCGCGAGACTATGCGCAGACGCGAAATTGGCCTGCCTGGCTTAGTGATGGAAGATGATAAGCGGGTTAAACGATTTAGCGAGGGTATGAATGTACTAGAAGTTTTTCCAAATAATATTGGAGGTCAGAAAGTTGCTTATTAAAAGTGGGAGGTTTCTTAGGTGCGGAACACTGTCCTACAAGTAAAGTGTTCCGCGGCAGTTAGGATTGGCGGCGGGGGAGTAAGGAACTTATTGCAAGTCCTTCTTTCCGGCGACATCCAAGCCATTAAGGTAGGTGGTGATCACTTCCATCCCGCGCATCAAGTGATTGCGCAATGTCAGAATGCTTTCACCGACTTTCTTTTGCGCTACCAAATTCAGCAGTTCACGGTGGTCTTCCTGGGATGTCTCGCCCAATCCCATCGCCTCAAGGTTAAATCGCAGGAAACGTTCTTCCTCATTCAACCCGTGCTCCACTAATTTAAGCAACCGCTGGTTGGGCGCCTTGCCATACAGGGCCATGTGAAACAGGCGATTGAGACGGCCAATCTCGGTGTAGTCTTTTTCTTGTTCCAGGGCGCAGATCAGCGCGTCCGCCTCAGCGATGTCGGCGTCGGTCAGCAAGGGAATCGACAAGCGCAGCGCTTCGGACTCCAGCAACATCCGCAGCTCATAAGTCTCTGCCGAATTGTCTTCGATCAACGGTGCAACCACAGCGCCCTTGTGGGTGACCACGTGCAACAGTGACTGGGCCTCAAGCTGGCGCAGGGCTTCACGTACCGGCATGCGGCTGACCCCGAACAGGCTGGCCAGTTCCTGCTGGCGCATGGCGGTGCCGCAGGGCAAGCGGCCATCGAGGATGGCATTGCGCAGGGTTTCTTCAATCACGGAACGCGCCAGGTGAGCGGGAATGGGCCCGCTGACCTTGATGCTGTTCAAAGGGGTCGGCTTCTGCGTCACGGTTACGCTATCCTTCCTTATTGGAATGGTGGTGGCTAATTGGATCCAATGCACACTAGAGACTGACCATAAGCTTGTCAAACAGGCACGGTTTCGGCTTGTAAGCGTTTCAACACGCCGCTCTGACGGCCCACGCACTGGTTTTCGGTGGTCTGACAGCACCGCTGTCATCTTGCAACATTTGTGTCTATCGATATTCGCTATCGGTATTTAAAATGAAATTCTTATACCTATAAAGTCACTCTCCTGTCCGACCGGGAGTGAACTCATGTCCGCCGCCTCTACTGTTCCAACAGCGATCCTAACCGCCCAAGCCTTCGAGGTTCGTCCGTTGCCCGGCAGCGTGGGGGCCGAAATCATCGGCCTGGACCTGTCCCGACCAGTCAACGACCAGGATTTCGAGCGCATTCATCGCGCGCACCTGGATCACCACGTGGTGGTTTTTCGCGACCAACGTATCACCCCCGAACAGCAGATCGCCTTCAGCCGCCGTTTTGGTGTGTTGCAGATTCATGTGCTTAAACAGTTCCTGCTGGCCAACCACCCGGAAATCCTGATCGTCTCCAACATCCTTGAAAACGGCCAATCCATCGGCCTGGGTGATGCGGGTAAGTTCTGGCACTCGGACCTGTCCTATAAAGAACTGCCGAGCCTGGGTTCGATGCTCCACGCTCAGGAACTGCCATCCGAGGGCGGCGATACCCTGTTCGCCGATATGCACAAAGCCTGGGACCAACTGCCCGAGCACCTGCGCAAAGCCGTTGAAGGCCGCAGCGCCGCGCACTCTTATACCGTGCGCTATAGCGAGACCAAATTCGAAGGCAACTGGCGCCCGACGTTGACGCCAGAGCAGCTTGCCCAAGTCGCAGAAGTGGTTCACCCGATCGTGCGCACCCACCCGGAAAACGGCCGCAAGGCGCTATTTGTCAGCGAGGGTTTCACCACCCGCATCGTCGGCCTGCCGGAGGACGAAAGCCGCGACCTGCTGGCCCAGCTCTACGCCCACAGCGTGCTGCCGCACAACATCTACCGCCACCAATGGCAGCCCCACGACCTGGTTTTCTGGGACAACCGCTCGCTGATTCACCTGGCCGCCGGTTGCCCGAGCCACCTGCGTCGCAAACTGTTTCGCACCACCATCCAGGGCGATGCGCCTTTCTGATCCGGAGCAAGACCATGTCCAGAAACATTCCTTTTGCGCGATTGGCCGCCACGCTCGGACTCGGTATCAGCCTGCTGGCCGGCAGCCTGATCGCGCCAGCGGCGGCACAGGCCGAAGGCGAGATCCGCATCGCCGAACAATTCGGCATCGTCTACCTGTTGCTCAACGTGGTGCGCGATCAGCATTTGATCGAAAAGTACGGTAAACAGGAAGGCATCGACATCAAGGTCGACTGGACCCAACTCTCGGGCGGCGCGGCGGTCAACGATGCGTTGCTCTCCGGCTCCATCGATATCGCCGGGGCCGGCGTCGGCCCGTTGCTGACCATCTGGGATCGCACCCACGGCAAGCAGAACGTCAAGGCCGTGGCGTCCCTGGGCAACTTCCCCTACTACCTGGTCAGCAACAACCCGAAGGTCAAGACCATCGCTGATTTCACCGACAAGGACCGCATCGCCGTCCCGGCAGTGGGTGTTTCCGTGCAGTCGCGTTTCCTGCAATACGCCGCCGCCAAGCAGTGGGGCGACAAGGAATTCAATCGTCTCGACAAGTACACCATTGCGGTCCCGCACCCTGACGCCACGGCTGCCTTGATCGCCGGCGGCACCGAGTTGACCGGGCACTTTTCCAACCCGCCCTTCCAGGACCAGGCCCTGACGAACCCTAATGTGCACGTGGTATTGAACACCTACGACCTGCTCGGGCCGAACTCGCCAACCGTGCTGTTCGCCACTGAAAAATTTCGCAACGACAACCCGAAGACCTATAAGGCGTTCATCGAGGCACTGAGCGAAGCCGCGCAGTTCGCCCAGAACGACAAAGGCGCCGCCGCCGACACTTATATTCGTGTGACCAAGGCCAAGATCGACCACGCCGAGTTGCTCAAAATCATCGACAACCCGCAGTTCGAATTCAGCGTCACCCCGAAGAACACCTACCCGCTGGCGGAATTCCTCTACCGCGTCGGCGCCATCAAAAACAAGCCTGAGTCATGGAAGGACTACTTCTTCCAGGATGCCAAGCCCCTGCAAGGAAGTTGAGATGAACGCGCCCTTGCAAGGCCACACGGCCAGCAACCTGCACACCGCCGAGCCGCTGCTGGCGGTGGATAACGTCAGCCTTGAATACCGCACCCCCGAGCGCGTGGTGCGGGCCACCCATCAGGTCAGTTTCGAAATCGACCCGGCCGACCGCTACGTGTTGCTTGGCCCTTCGGGCTGCGGCAAATCCACCTTGCTCAAGTCCATCGCCGGGTTTATCAAACCCTGCGAAGGCGAGATCCGCCTGTTGGGCCAGAAGGTCGAGCAACCGGGCCCGGACCGCATCGTGGTGTTCCAGGAATTCGACCAGTTGCCACCGTGGAAAACCGTCAAGCAGAACGTAATGTTTCCGCTGCTGGCATCCAAGACCCTCAAGCGTCGCGAAGCTGAAGCGCGCGCTCTGCACTACCTCGATAAAGTGGGCCTCAGCGCCTTTGCCGATGCGTACCCGCATACGCTCTCCGGCGGTATGAAAGCCCGTGTCGCCATCGCCCGTGCCCTGGCCATGCAGCCGAAAATCCTGCTGATGGACGAACCCTTCGCCGCCCTCGATGCCCTGACCCGGCGCAAGATGCAGGAAGAGTTGCTGCTGCTCTGGGAAGAGGTGCGCTTCACCCTGCTGTTCGTCACTCACTCCATCGAAGAAGCGCTGGTGGTGGGCAATCGCATTCTGTTGCTGTCGCCGCACCCTGGGCGGGTGCGCGCGGAAATCCACAGCCATCAATACGACCTGCACAGCCTTGGCGGTGTGGACTTCCAGGCGTCGGCGCGGCGGATTCATCGCTTGTTGTTCGATGAAACCACGGCTGCGGAACCCGAGTTGGGTTTTGCCGATATCCGCATCGCTTACTAAGGGGGCAACCCATGCGCCAGGAATACGAAATCACCCTCGAGCCGTTGCTCAGCGTCCCGGTGGAACGCGAACTGCCGCTGCGCCAACGCTTGTGGCAACAAGGCTGGCTGCGCAAGGGCCTGATCCTGATCGTGCTGGCGATCCTCTGGGAGGCCGTCGCGCGCTACCAGGACAACGACCTCCTTCTGCCGAGTTTTCTGCAGACCTTCAACGCGCTGTACGAGGGCCTGCTCAGCGGCGAGTTGCTGAGCAAGGTGAGCCTCTCGCTGGTGGTGTTGATCAAGGGTTACCTGATCGGCATTGTGCTGGCGTTCGCCCTGACCACCTTGGCCGTGTCGACCCAATTGGGCCGTGACCTGCTGAGTACCCTGACCTCGATGTTCAACCCGCTGCCGGCCATCGCATTGCTGCCGCTGGCGCTGCTGTGGTTCGGCCTGGGCCAGAACAGCCTGATTTTCGTGCTGGTGCATTCGGTGCTGTGGGCACTGGCGCTTAACACTTACTCGGGGTTCCTCGGCGTGTCCGAAACCCTGCGCATGGCCGGTCGCAATTACGGTCTCAAGGGCATGCGCTTTGTGCTGTTTATCCTGATCCCGGCGGCGCTGCCTTCGATCCTCGCGGGCCTCAAGATCGGCTGGGCGTTTGCCTGGCGCACGCTGATCGCCGCCGAGCTGGTGTTCGGCGCCACCAGTGGCAAAGGCGGTTTGGGCTGGTACATCTTCCAGAACCGCAACGAGCTGTACACCGACAAGGTATTTGCCGGGCTGGCGGTGGTGATCCTGATCGGTCTGCTCGTGGAAAACCTGGTGTTTGACACTTTCGAGCGGCTCACCGTGAAGCGCTGGGGCATGCAACGCTGATACACCTGCTACGATTGCATCCCGCTCACTCCCCCACAATCACGAGTGCTTGGCATGCAACTACCGGACATGAACCTGCTGGTCGCCCTCGACGCCTTGCTCGACGAGGGCAGTGTGGTGGGCGCCGCGCGACGGATGAACCTCAGCCCGGCGGCCATGAGCCGCACCCTTACGCGTATTCGTGAAGCGGTGGGCGACCCGATCCTGGTGCGGGCTGGTCGGGGGCTGGTACCCACGCCCAAGGCCCTGGAGTTGCAAGGCCAGGTGCGCAACGTGGTGGAGCAGGCCGCCTTGCTGTTTCGTTCGGCCGATCAAGTAGACCTGAGCACCCTGCGCCGCCGCTTCAGCGTGCGCGCCAACGACTTTTTTATCGGCGTGTATGGCGGCCGCCTGTTCGACACCATGGAGCGCATGGCCCCGCTGTGCGAGCTGTGCTTCGTGCCCGAAGGCGACACCGATGACGAAGCGCTGCGTGAGGGACGGCTGGATTTACGTGTGAGCAACACCCAGCCGGCGAGCCCGGAGGTCAAGGTGCAGACCCTGTTCTCCACCACGTTTGTCGGCCTGGCGCGGCAGGACCACCCCTTGTTCGACGAAGAAATCACCGCCGCCCGTTTCGCCAGCTATTCCCATATCAGCATCTCGCGGCGCGGCATCGCCCGTGGGCCGATCGACACCGCGCTGAACGCCCTGGGCCTGGAACGCCGCGTGGCGATGATCGCCCCGGGTTTCCACGGAGCAATGTTCATGCTGCCCGACTCCGATCTGATCCTGCCGGTGCCCAAGGAGCGCTCTACAGCGCCAACCGCCTGAAGCTGCCCCTGCGTGCCTTTGCGCTGCCGATCCCGTTGCCGACCCTGGTACTCGCCCAATCCTGGCATCCACGTTTCGACAAAGACCCGGCCCACAAATGGCTGCGCGAGACGATGCGCGAAAGTTGCCACGCCACTTGGCTGGAAGCCCAACCGTCAAACGTTTGAATGCACACGGCCCCCTCCCGCAGGGCATTTGTTACGGATTCAGGATTGCGCTTGGCGCACTTATACCCTGCCAACATGTAACTTTTTGTCATGCTTGTGCCTGAATAAACTGCTCGGGTATTTCCAATCCCGAGTTACCTGTTCATGACTTCCCTCGCCGCCCCCATCCTTGCGGCCGCAGCCAAACCCGCCGCCATGACTGCGCCCGTGTTCGGCCCGCGCATCATTATCGGCCTGGTCGGTGTGTTGCTGGCGGTGCTGGTGTCTGGCCTCAACGAGATGGTCACCAAGGTGGCCCTCGCCGACATTCGTGGTGCGCTGTACATCGGTTTTGACGAAGGCACCTGGCTGGTCGCGGCCTATACCGCCACGTCTGTCGCTGCCATGGCGTTTGCGCCCTGGTGTGCGGTGACGTTTTCCCTGCGCCGCTTCACCCTGTGCGCTATTGGCCTGTTCACCGTGCTGGGCATCCTGTGCCCGTTCGCGCCGAACTACGAAAGCCTGTTGCTGCTGCGCACCGTGCAAGGCTTGGCAGGTGGCGCGTTGCCGCCGATGTTGATGACCGTAGCCCTGCGTTTCCTGCCGGCCAACGTCAAGCTTTACGGCCTGGCCGGCTACGCGCTGACCGCCACCTTCGGCCCGAGCCTGGGCACTCCATTGGCGGCGCTGTGGACCGAGTACGTCGGTTGGCAATGGGCGTTCTGGCAAATCGTGGCGCCGTGCCTGCTGGCGCTGGCCGCCGTGGCCTACGGCTTGCCGCAAGACCCGCTGCGCCTGGAGCGCTTCAAGCAGTTCAACTGGCGCGGCCTGCTGCTGGGTTTTCCGGCGATCTGCATGCTGGTGATCGGCATTCTGCAAGGCAATCGGCTGGACTGGTTCGAGTCCGGCCTGATCACCTTTTTACTCAGTGGCGGCAGCCTACTGTTGGTGCTGTTCATGCTCAATGAGTGGTCGCAGCCGATACCGTTCTTCAACTTGCAGATGCTCGGCCTGCGCAACCTGTCGTTTGCCTTGATCGTGCTGGCGGGCGTGCTGATGGTGCTGACCTCGGTGATCATCATCCCGTCGAGTTTTCTCGCCCAGGTCCAAGGTTATCGTCCTCTGCAAACCGCGCCGGTGATGTTGCTGATGGCGCTGCCGCAGTTGATCGCGCTGCCGCTGGTGGCAGCGCTGTGCAACCTGCGCTGGGTCGATTGCCGCTGGGTGCTGGGCATCGGCTTGAGCATGCTGGCGCTGTGCTGCGTCGGCAGTGCGCACCTGACCTCGGCGTGGATTCGCGACGACTTTTACGGCCTGTACCTGCTGCAAATCTTCGGGCAACCCATGGCCGTGTTGCCGCTGCTGATGCTCTCCACCGGCAGCATCCAACCCACCGATGGGCCGTTCGCCTCGGCCTGGTTCAACACCGTTAAAGGCCTGGCCGCCGTGGTCGCCACCGGCGTGCTGGATACGCTGACTACCCAGCGCCTGCATTTTCATTCGACCCAACTGGTGGACGGTCTGGGCAATTCGCCCCTGGCCAACGGCGACGCGCCGGGGCTGGCCCATCGGCTGCACGTGCAGGCCGTGGTGCTCACCTCTTCGGACCTCTATTACGTCATGGGCGGTGTCGCCGTGGCGCTGATCCTGCTGATTTTCTGGATGCCCACGCGGATCTTTCCGCCTCGCGCACCGACCTAGCTCCCAAGGACCTCTTATGAAACGCAAAGACAAAATGGCCGTCTCCGTCATCGCGGTATTTACCGTTGGTGTGCTGGTGTACCTGGTTGCGCCGGGCCTGTTGGGCAACAAACGCCAGAGCACCAACGATGCCTTCGTCGCCGCCGACTTCACCCTCGTCGCCCCGCGCGTGGCCGGGTTTATCAAGCAAGTGCTGGTGGAAGACAACCAACGGGTCAAGGCCGGACAATTGTTGGCGCTGATCGACGACCGCGATTTTCGCGCCGCCGCCCAGGCCGCCGATGCCGACACACTGGTCGCCCAAGCCCAGCTCAAAAATGCCACCGCGACCCTGGAGCGCCAAAGCTCAGTCATCGCCCAGGCTCAAGCCACCGTCGCCGCAGACCGCGCCGAAGTAGCCTTCGCCGAACACGAACTGAACCGCTACAACCACCTCGCCGGTGTGGGCGCGGGCACAGTGCAAAATGCGCAACAAGCCAAGACCCGCATCGACCAGGCCACCGCGCGCCTGGCCAAGTCCACGGCGGTGCTGACGGCCGAGCGCAAGCAAGTAGAAATCCTCACCGCCCAGCGCGATGCGGCCGAAGGTGGGCTCAAGCGTGCCCAGGCCGCACTGGAAATGGCCAGCTATCAACTGTCCTACACGCGCATCGTCGCGCCGGTGGACGGCATGGTTGGCGAACGTGCAGTGCGAGTGGGCGCCTACGTGACGCCGGGCAGCAAGATCCTCGCCGTGGTGCCGTTGGCCGAGGCCTATGTGGTGGCCAACTTCCAGGAAACCCAGCTTTCCCACATGCACGCCGGGCAGTCTGTGCAGGTACGCGTCGACAGCCTCGATGGCGAACTGCTCAACGGCCACCTGCAAAGCCTGGCGCCCGCGACCGGGGTGACCTTCGCCGCAGTCAAACCCGACAACGCCACCGGCAATTTCACCAAGGTGGTGCAGCGTATTCCGGTGAAGATCGTGCTCGAACCCAACCAGCCGCTGACCGAACGCCTGCGCGTAGGCATGTCGGTGGAAGCCAGTGTCGACACCCAACCGGTCGCGCACCCACGTGAGGTGGCCCAGCAATGAAACGAGTTGCCTGGCTCACCTTGAGTCTGATCAGCCTGAATGCCTGCACCGTAGGTCCGGATTTTCAGCGTCCGCAAACCCCACAGGTCACGCAATGGAGCGAGCCCCAAGGTCGTCAGGCCGACAGCCGGGCGGTCAGCGACCCGTTGCAAGAGCGCTGGTGGGACGTGTTCCACGACGAACAACTCTCGGCCCTCACACGCCGGGCCCTCACCGATAACCTCGACCTGAAACTGGCCAGCAGTCGTCTGGAGCAAAGCCGTGCCGTACGCCAGGTGACCACCGCCGAGCGTTATCCCGAGGTCAATGCCACAGGGGCTTACCAGCGTAAACGCAACAGCGGCAAAGGCTTGAGCGACCCCTCCGGCGAAAACGGCCGCGCCGCGTTCAATCAATGGGACATGGGCTTTTCGGCCGCCTGGGAGTTGGACTTCTGGGGCCGTGTAAAACGCGAAACCGAAGCCGCCGACGCCACCCTGCAAGTCGCCGAAAACGACCGCCGCGCCGTGCTGTTATCGGTGCTGGCCGAGACCGCCCAGGACTATATCCAACTGCGCGGGGTACAAAACACCCGCGCGGTCACCGAGCAAAACCTCGACGTCGCCCGCCACAGCCTCAAGCTTTCGCAACTGCGCCTGGCTGACGGCGTGGCGACGGATCTGGACGTGGCCGAAGCCGCTGCCCAGGTCGCCGCCGTCAAGGCGCGCCTGCCCGATCTGCAACAACGCCAGGACCAGTTGATCAACGCCCTGAGCCTGCTGATGGGCGAGCCGCCGCAGGCCCTGCACGCGCAACTGTCCAAGGACGCCGCTGTGCCACAAGCCCCGCGCCAGGTCGCCATCGGCCTGCCGTCGCAGCTTGCCGAACGCCGCCCGGACATCCGCCAGGCCGAAGCCCGCTTGCACGCAGCCACCGCCAGCATCGGCGTAGCCAAGGGCGATTTCTACCCGCGCATCACCTTGTCTGGCAGTCTCGGCTCCCAGGCCATGCAACTGGCGGATTTCGGCTCATGGGGCTCGCGCGCGTTCGCCTTCGGGCCGCAATTGAGCCTGCCGCTGTTCAACGGCGGGCGCCTGCAAGGCATGTTGAATCTGCGCGAAGCCCAACAACAGGAAGCGGCCCTGGCCTACCAGCACACCGTGCTGCGCGCCTGGCATGAAATCGACGACCAACTGACCCGCTACAACGCCAGCCAACTGCGCCGCGACAGCCTCGCCGAAGCCGTGCGCCAGAACCAGATCGCCCTGGTCACCGCCCAACACCAGTACGTCGAAGGCGTGGCGGATTTCGTCAATGTGCTCACTGTACAAAGCGCATTGCTGGCGACGCAGGAGCAGTGGGTGGAGAGTTCTACCGGCGTGTCGTTGGCGATGGTGGGGTTGTATAAAGCACTGGGAGGCGGCTGGGAGTCGGTGTACCCGTTACAGACGGCCAGGCGCTGACGTCCTGAAGTCGAACGCGGTCAAACCGTGGGAGCGGGCTTGCTCGCGAAAGCGGTGGGTCAGTGCCGAATGGGCTGACCGGCACGCTTCCGACATTCAGCACGGATATCAACTCTTTACTCTTTGCAACTTCGCCAATCCAGGGAATTAAGAATTTCTCAATCAACGAGGGCCAGGAAATGGTTTGAACAAGATCAGCACGTCTTGACTTTTCATGAGTCTCCAAACCTAAGTGTCCTGTCCGCGGACAGAGGACACTTTCTTGCACAGGTTCAACGCCGATGTCAGAACGTCAAGGATTCTGCAAAAACACCACATACCCCCGAAACCACTCACTCCCCTTCAAATACCCCGGCTCTAGCCACTCCCCACCTTGAATCAAACCAATCTTGAACGGCAGCCCCAACCGGTTCATCCGCGGCAGATACGCCGCGTAGTCCGGGATGCTGTGGCGCCCTTGATAGGTCTGCACCACCACTTCATCCACCACGCCCTTGAGCTGCGCGATGGCGGTGGGGTCGGCGTTGCTGCTCCAGTCCATCAGGCCGGTGATGCTCAGGCGTAGGTCGGCGGGCAGGCGTTGGCGCAGGTCACGCAGGAAATCGGCGTAGTCGTGCAGGTATTGGGTGCGGGCGTCGAAGTCGATCTGGATGCCGACCACCGGGTTGCCCGCGTCGCGCCAGCGTTGCACCTGGCCGAGCAGTTGGGTGTAGACCGCTTCCGGCCAGTGCAGGGTATGGGCGCGGTACACCACCCAGACTTGGCCTTCGGTGAGGCGCGGCACGCTGATGCCCTGGGCGATCATCCGCACGCCACGCTGCGGCGCGCGGCGGGTGGAGTTGATCTGGCCCTGGAGGATATACAGGGTCTTGGCCTGTTTGAGCACCGGCTGGGGGGCAACGCCGCTCCACAGCCAGAAGGCGTCGTAGTCGCGGGCGTCGACGGCGGCGAAGGCCGGGCTTGCCAGCAACAGCAAGCCTAGCCACAGGTATTTCACCAGTAGTACTGCAGCGAGTTGCCCCACTCGGTGTCGGCGAAGCCGGTCTTGAGCTGGCGGAACCAGGCCTTGCGCACGGCGGGCTCGACATCCTTGCCACCGCAGCTGTTGTAGCCCGCCGGTGCGTAGCAGTTGATGGCGCGGAACAGCGCATAGGCCTTGTCGTTCTTCGGCGCCTTGGCGTCGCCGATCACCTGTTTGTAACCGTCGAGCCGCGAGAAGGTTTCACCCTGGAACTGCGATGCGGTAGCACCCAGGCTGCCGGCGGCGCGAGCCTGTTCCAACGGCATGCCGTCCAGGCTGTTACGCAGGATGAATTCGCCCAGGCAGTTCAGGCCCTGAGGGTTCTTCGCGTCGTTTTGCAACGTGGCGGCGGTTTGCGCGATGGTCGGGCAGGCATAGCCGGATTCGGCTTTGTCGCCGTTCCACTGGAACAGCTTCAACGCCTGGCCGCCGCTGTAGACGTAGCCCAGGCTGGTGCCCAGTTTGTCTTCAGAGGCCTGGGCCGGCAGTTGTTTGAAGTCGTCGGCGAAGGTCGCGAACTGGCGGTGCAGCAGGTCTTTGTAGAGCAGCACGAACTGTGCGGTCTGGCGCTCCAGCGGGTCACTGGCCTGAGCGATCTGCTGGCGCAGCAGTTCAGGCCCGGCGATGTTGCGCAGCAGGATATAACGCACTTGCTTGGCGCTGATCGGCGAGTCGCTGGCGAACACCTTGGCCAGCTGGCCGCTGCGCTCGTAGTTCATGGCCAGGGCCAGTTCCAGTTGATCGCGCTGCAAGGGCAGCTTGGCCAGTGGCAACAGCTGCAGCCACAAGGCTTGCGCGCCTTTCCAGTCGTTTTTGGCTTCCATCGCCAAGGCGCGCAGGGTCTGTTGGCTGAAGGCGAAGTAGTCCAGGCTCGATGGCACGTCCTGCGGCAGGTACTTCAAGGCGTTGTCGGGTTGATGCTCGACGTACAGCGCGAAGGCCGCCTGCAGGTACTCGAACACCTCAGGCCTGTCGGCAAACGTGGCTTTTTGCGCGTCGAGGTCTTCACGGGTCAAGGACGGCTTGGGGGCGGCGCGCATCGAGCGCAGGTCGGTCACCACTTGCATCATCGGGTTCTTGACGCTGCCGCCCCAGACCATCAGCAACTTGAGGTCGGCTTCTTCCACCAGCGCGTCCAGGGACACGTTGCGTTGGGCGTCGGTGGCTTCGGTCATTTGCCAGGCGAAGTCTTCGGAGAGCTTGTCGGAATCGTCCGCGAGCCAATGCACGCGGCGCAACAGGCCGCGGGCGGAGGTTGCATATTCACCCTGTGGATAAGTCTCCAGATAGCTGAGGAAGCCTTTTTCGGCAGCGCTCAGGGCGGACTTATCCACATGATCGAGTTGCGGCATGTCGTATTGGTCGAACGCTTCGGCCTGCGCCTGGTTCAGCGAGGTGCGCGCGGTCATGTACTGCCCGGTCTCCTTCAGCCAGGGCAGTTCACTGCTGCTGACGGCGGCAAAACCACGCTCGGCGTCACTGAAACGCCCGCTGTAGAAGTCGGCGGCGGCTTGTAGATAAGTGCCCAGCAGGCGGCCGTTGGACGATTCGATCGGCTCGGCGACCACCGGGCCGTCCCAGTTACAAGTGGTGAGCAACTGCACGCGCGCGTTTGCCAACAGCTGACGTTCCGCTGCGGGCATGTCGGCCTTGATCACCTGCCTGATAAACGCGGTGGCGCTGCTCTCGTCGTTGCTGCGGCAGCGGCTGCCTTCGCCTCCAAGGAAGGCCTCGCCAGCGGTTTTTGACGCTTCGTGGGTGATGCCCAGCGAGCTCAGCAGGGGCTCGAGTTCGACGGTTGGCGCGTCGTCCGAGTCGGGTTCGGTCTCTGCGTTGGCGGCGCGGTTAAGGATATACACCGGAAACGGCACCGGGCCAAAACCCTGGGACAGGTCATCGTCGTTCAAGGCGTCGGGGGCCAACGGTGCGACTTTTTTGTCGGCCAGCAACAGGCGCAGGTTTACACGGCTGTCGTTGCCTGGACTGAGGAAGGGCTGGTTGCTGCAGGTATCGAGACGGTCGCGCGAAACCCGCCAGTCGGGGTAGCAGGTATCGTCGGAACTGGCCTGTGCCTGCAATGAAATAGCGGCCAGCAATGCCAGTGCCAGGGGTGACAGAAAACCGATGCGCATGACGTGTCCTTGATCCTGAGTCCATGGAGGGCGTCAATAATAGCCTGATCCGACAAAAGCGAGGGTGAAGGCCTACACAAATCAAAGATTTGTCCGATTGGCCGCAGTGGCAATTTAATCTCGCTGACCTAGACTGCGTGCATGTCAGGGAGGAGCAAATGTATGAAGCTGTTGCATGGATGGGTATTGAGTTTCTCCTGCTTCATGGGCGTGGCGCCGATGGCGATGGCTGACGACCCGTTACTGGATCACTCGACCGTGACCACCGCCACCACGGACAGCGAAGCACGGGGTGTGCTGCGTGCGCGTGACCAGGCGGTGCTGGCGAGCGAATTGTCCGGGCGCATCGTCGACCTGCCGTTCAGTGAAGGCGAGTCGTTCAAGAAGGGCGACACGCTGGCGCGTTTTGACTGTTCGGGTTACCAGGCCCAGCTCAATGCCGCTTCGGCGGCCAGTCGCGGCGCCGGTGAAGAGCTGGCCCACAACAAGCAACTGGCGGCGCTTAATTCGGTCGGCCGTTTTGAAGTGGCCCGCGCCGCAGCCAAACTGACCGAAACCCAGGCTCAATCCCAGGTCTACCAGGTGCAGGTCAAGCGTTGCAGCGTGCTCGCGCCGTTTGATGGCCAGGTGGTGCAGCGCAAGGTTCAACGCTATGAAAGCGTTGCCGCCGGCTCGCCGCTGCTGGAAATCGTCGACAACCGCAGCCTGGAAATCCACCTGCTGGTGCCGTCGCGCTGGATGGGCAAGCTCAAGCCTGGGCAGACGTTCAACTTCACCCCCGATGAAACCGGCCAAGCGTTCAGCGCCACGGTCAAACGCCTGGGCGCTCGCATTGATGAAGGCAGCCAGACGCTGTTGCTGGTGGCCACGGTGTCCAATGCCACCGGCTTGATGGCCGGCATGAGCGGCACGGCCCATTTTGCGCACCTGCAATGAACGCGCCGATGCCGGGACACTCCGAGCGGGTGTTCGCCCAGTTTCTTGATCTTGAGCGCCAGACCCGTGCCGCGCGCAGCACCGAACAACTGGCCTACAGCCTGGTCAACGACGGTCAGCCGCTGTTCGGTTACCGTCATGCGGCGCTGTTGATTGCCGGCAAGGTCAGGGCGGTGACCGCTGTGAGCAGCGTCGACCCGAACTCGCCGTTTGTGGCGTTCGTCGAACAGGCCGTGGCGCAATTGCACAAACAATCGTTGGTGCAGACCGCCCGCGTGATCCCCAGCGAACAATTGAGCGCACAGGTGCAGGCCGACTGGCAGAGCCTGTCCGCTGGCCATGTGTTCTGGCTGCCGTTGATCGACCCCCAAGGCCGTGTGTTCGGTGGTGTGTGGCTGGCGCGGGATACCCCGTGGAACCCGGCCGAACAGGTGCTGCTGGCCCAACTGGGCGATACCTACAGCCATGCCTGGCATGCGCTGCAACCGCGCCAGCCGTGGCGGTTGCGCCTGACCGGCAAGCGCCGCGCGCTGGTGGTGGTTGTGTTGTTGCTGTTGTTGCTGATTCCGGTGCGCCAGTCGGTGCTGGCGCCCGCCGAAGTGGTGCCGCTGGCCGGGCAAGTGGTGGCGGCGCCGTTGGACGGTGTGATTGCCGAATTCCTGGTCAAACCCAACCAGCCGGTCAAGGCCGGAGATCTGCTGTTGCGCTTCGAAAGCACCACCCTCACGGCCCAGGCCGACGTGGCCGCGCGCGCCCTGGGCGTGGCCGAAGCCGAACTCAAGGCCAACGCCCAGCGGGCCTTTGCCGACGCCGAGTCGAGTTCGCGCATTGACTTGCTGGCGGCGCGGGTCGAGCAAAAACGCGCCGAACGCGACTATGCCCGCGAGCTGCTCAAGCGCAGCGAAGTGCGCGCCGAACGTGCCGGTATCGCAGTGTTTGCCGACGCCGAGCGCTGGACCGGCAAACCGGTACAGACTGGCGAGCGCCTGTTGCAGATCGCCGACCCCGCCCAGGCTGAGCTGCGCATCGAACTGGCGGTGGGCGATGCGATTGCCCTGGCGCCGAACGCCCAGGTGGCGCTGTTTCTGGACAGCGACCCGTTGCAACGCCACCTCGCCACCCTGCAACGCGCCGCCTACGAGGCCCAGCCCACGCCGGGCGGGCAATTGGCCTATCGCCTGGACGCGCAGTTCGATGACGCGCCACCGCGCATCGGCCTGCGCGGCACTGCGAAAATCTTTGGTGAGCGCGCGCCACTTGCGCTGTACCTGTTGCGCCGACCGCTGGCGGGCCTGCGCCAGAGCGTGGGGCTTTGATGGGCCTGCCCAAATTGCGCGACGACCTGCAACTGTCCAGCGCCGGTGCCGCCCTGGACGGTTCGCCGCGTTGGACCCTGGCCGACCCGGTGCGTGGGCGCTATTTCAAACTCGGCGCCACGGCTATCCGGTTGCTGCGTCACTGGTCCCTGGGCGATGCGGACAAGGTCCTGCAGGCCGCCAACCGTGAACCGGGCTTGCCCCTGGGCGGCAGCGAAGTGGATGAGCTGTTGGGTTTTCTGCGCGCCCACGACCTGATCGCCGCCCTTGATCCCGAACAACGGGCCAGCTACCTGTATAAAGCCGCCGCCCAGAAGCAAACCCTGTGGCAGGTGCTGCTGCACCAATATCTGTTTTTTCGCATTCCACTGTGGCGCCCTGACGCTTTCCTCAACCGTGCCTGGCCATGGCTGGCGCGGTTCGGGCCGGGCCTGCTGCGCTACGGTTTGCCTGTTGTCCTGGGCCTGGGCGTGTTTCTGGTGGCGCGGGACTGGCAGCGTTTTCTGGCGACCTTCCCACACCTGTTCAGCCTGGGAGGCGCCCTGGCATTCGGGGTGGCGTTGTTCTTCGCCAAGCTGTGCCACGAATTTGGTCATGCATTCATGGCCAAGCGTGCCGGGTGTCGGGTGCAAAGCATGGGCATCGCGTTCATGGTGTTGCTGCCGATGTTCTACACCGATGTCAGCGACGCCTGGCGTGTGAATGACCGCCGCGCCCGGCTGCTGATCGGCGCCGGCGGCGTGATGGCTGAGTTGCTGCTCGCCTGCGTTGCGTTGCTGGCCTGGTCGCTATTGCCTGACGGCCCCGCGCGCACGGCGGCGTTCATGTTGGCCAGCGCCACCTGGCTGACCACCCTGGCGATCAATCTCAACCCGTTCATGCGCTTTGATGGTTACTTTTTGATCAGCGACCTGTGGGGCGTGGATAACCTGCAAGGCCGTGCTTTCGCCCTGTGCCGCTGGCGCTTGCGCGAGCTGTTGTTCGGTTATGGCGAGCCGGCACCGGAGCCTTGGTCACCGACAATGCGCCAGCGCCTGTTGTGGTGGGGCTACCTGGCGTGGCTGTGGCGCGCGGCGCTGTTCCTGGGGATCGCGTTGGCGGTGTATCACCTGTTTTTCAAACTGCTCGGGATCTTCCTGATGCTGGTGGAATTGGTCTGGTTCATCTTTCTGCCGGTGTTCAAGGAATGGCGCCAATGGTGGAGTCGGCGCAGCCAGGCTCATACGCCCAGGGTCGTGCTCACCGGGCTTGGCGTGCTGATGGTGGTGCTGGCGCTGGTGCTGCCGTGGCGCAGCGCGGTGGAATTGCCGACGATGCTCGAAGCGGGGCGCGCGAGTGCGTTGCATGCGCCGGTGGCGGCGCGGGTCAAGGCGCTGAAGGTCGCGGATGGGCAGGTCGTGACCTCGGGCCAGGTGCTGGTCGAACTGGAGTCCCCGGACCTGGATGCGCGACAGAGCATCGTGCGCCGCGAAGTGGAGATCCTGCAGTTGCAGATGCGTCGCCAGGCCGGGCGCAGCGAAACGGCGGCGGACGCCGGCATCAATGACCGGCGTTTGTCCCAGGCCCTGGCTGAATACCGAGGCTTGGCCGCCCAGCGCGAGCGCCTGTTGTTGCGCGCGCCCCATGCCGGGACCGTGCGCGATGTGTTGCCGCAATTGAGTCCGGGCCGCTGGCTGTCGCCCAAGGACGCACTGGCGCGCGTGGTCGAGGACGGTGCGCGCCTGCGCGGTTACCTGGCGGAGGCCGAGTTGTGGCGCGTGTTGCCAGGGGCGACCGGGCGGTTTATTGCCGATGACCCGATGCACGCGGCGATTGCGGTGGAACTGACGGAGATCGATGCCAATGGCGTGGCGTATCTGGATCAGGAGGCGTTGACCTCCGATCACCACGGGCCTATCGCTGTGCGCCGCGATGAAAACCAGCGGCCGGCACCGGTCCAGGCGCAATACGGCGCGCGGTTCAAGAGTGTGCAACCGATCCCCACGCCCCACCAGCCATTGCGCGGCGTGGTGGTGTTGCAAGGGCGCAGCGAATCGGTGCTGGGCGTGGCCTGGCGCCGCGCGGCTGCGCTGGGGGTCAGGGAAAGCGGTTTTTGACAGGAGTCACGCGATGTTGAACAAGGAGGGCGCGTTGGCGCAGGGCCTGGTGGTGCGTCCGTCACGCAGCACCGATGGGCCGTTTTTGCAGGGCCTGTACCGCTCGCGCGCGCCGATCTGCAATGGATCGATGGCGAGCAGGCGCTGGTCGAGGAGGTCATCGCCCAGCAGTTCCAGGTCCAGGAGGCGGGCCTGGACTCGCATTTTCCCGGTGCGCTGCATTACGTGGTCGAGAAGCTGGGGACGCCCATCGGCGCACTGAGTGCCGACTTCGGGCCGAATGAGATCCGCGTGCTGTACCTGGCGTTTATCCCGGCCGCTCGCGGCCAGGGTTTTGGCCGCGTGGTGTTGCAAGGGGTGCAGCGGGCCGCGGCCCAGGTGGTCTGCCCGGTGACCACCGTGGTCTGGGCGAGCAACCCCCATGCGCGCCAGCATTACCTGGCGCTGGGGTTTCGGGTGGAGGAAGACACTGCCGCCGCGCAGCGGTTGGTGTGGTACCCGTCTCAGTTGAACACGATGCAGAAATAACCGCGTTCGGCGTCCCGGCCCATGGCGGGCTCGCGGGACACAAACACCTGTTCCAGGCACACGTCCGGCAGCGGCAGGCAGCATAGACCGTCGACGAAATCGGTAGGGCCGAGGCTGCTGAGCAATACGCTGAATGCCCCGCGTGGGCTGTTCGGCAAGGTCGCTTGGGGCGCCTCGCGTACACGTTCGATTTGAATCGGCAGCGCCGAGCCATCCGGCAGGTAAAGCAGGTTGCTGCCTCCCAGCAACGGACGAAAATGTTCAGAGGTGACCAGGTTCAACATAAGCGTGGCTCCGCTTCAAAAGCGCCGAGGCACTTAAGCCTCGGCCGAGGGATGGCATCAGTCGCGTGACGGAAAGTATCCGCTCAGGGCAATGCTGAAGTTGATGACCAGAAAGGGGTTCATGCTGCCCATGGGCTGGCCTTGGCCGGCGGGGTCAATGGTGCCGGTCAAGGTGGTGCTCACGCCTTTGAGCGGCACCGGGCTGGCGCCCTGTTGGTCTGAGTAGATGCTGGCGCTGCCCGGGCCAGTGCCGGAAGCACCGATAAACGAGTTAGTGGCGGTGGGTGTGTTGACCGGGTTGCTGGCGGCGTTGGTCAATTGCACCGAGGTGCTGGCGGTGAGTGCCGCGATCCCATGGGTGTGAGCGGGCAGGTTGGCCAGCGTGGCGGTGACGCTTTCGGTGCCGGAAACTTCGCCGATAACGCGCGGCGTCAAGCCAAGGCCACCCCCTTGGCCGACAGGCAGGCGACCTTGCAGGTTGGGCAGCATAAACGTTGTCGATCCGTTGCCGCCGTAGGTGATGCCGATCAGGGCGAACAGCGTCTGGTACTGACTTAGGGAGAGGGTTTGGCCGGCGCACAAAGCCCAGTCCCGAGGGGCGAAATTAAACGCGAAGGGTTGGATAGTGCCGATGAATACTTCCATGGATCGTTCATCCTTGTAGAGGCTCTATAGAGGGGGACGGCCCTCGAAGGGGGCGTCATCGCAGAGCGTAGACGCAGGTTTCGCCGACTGCCCGACGCTTTCGAAACAGTGAGCGAATAGGGGCCGTTTGGCTTACAGTGGCGCTGGTTTATGCACGTGCATGTTTTTCCCTGGAAACGGGCAGTACTGAGGGATTTGTGGTGCGAAGGTGGGTAGGACAAAACGAGAAGATCGGCGCCTTTGCCCTGTTCGACGGTGCCTGGGCGGGCGCCGGCTGGCTCAGCCGCTTGTGGTGGTTGCCGATACTGGGGCTGGCCATGGCCCTGCGCTTTTACGGCCTGACCGCGGCGGCGGTCTGGGGCGACGAAGGCTCGAGCCTGCTGCTCAGCGAATACGCCCTGGACGACCTGTGGTTTCACGCCGCCCACGATGTTCACCCACCGCTGTATTTTTTCATGCTGCGCGGCTGGATCGAGTTGTTTGGCGATGGGATCTGGTCGATCCGCAGCATGAGCGCGATCCCTGGCGTGGCGGTCGTGGGCCTGGGTATCTGGCTCACCCGGCAGCTCTCGTCGCGGCGCGCGGCCGTGCTGGCGGGCGTACTGCTGGCGCTGTTGCCCACCGCGGTGCGCTACAGCCAGGAAGTGCGCATGTATGCCCTGCTCGGTGTGTGGCTGCTCGGTGCCACCCTGGCGCTGGTGTACTGGGTGCGCCGCCCGGAACGTGCGCGTTATCTGGTCGTCTATGGGTTGCTGATGACTGCCGGTTTCTACACCCACTACTTCACCGCCCTGTGCGTACTGGTGCACTGGGCCTGGCTGGGGCTGTTGTGCACGTCGCAACCGCCGGGCCAGCGCCTGATCATGTGTCGCGGTTGGTGGCTGGCTAACGTCGCCATTGTGCTGCTTTATCTGCCCTGGCTGCCGAACCTGCTGGACCTGGTGCAGCACGTCGAGCAACTCAAGGTCGGCGGCGATATCGGCTGGGAAGAGCCGGTCAACCTGTTCTCGGTGCCGTCGATGATCTGGCAATTCGTGCTCCAGGACGAAGGCCTGGACCTCTGGCCGCCGCTGTTCTGGCTGTTCCCGCTGCTGTGTCTGGCCGTGGTGGGCATCGCCGCCTGGCGTGATCGCGAGCGTCATCGCCCGGCGGTGCTGCTGGCGCTGTTTTTCTTGCTGCCGCTGCTGTTGGTGTATGCGGTGTCGTTTATCTCGCCCGTATTTATCGAGCGCTACCTCACCGTTTACGCCCTGGCATTGCCGATACTGGTGGCGGTCGCGATCGACCGTCTGCCGTCGCGCCTGGCGTGGCTCGGAGCGGCGTTGTTCGCGCTGTTGGTGGGAGTCGAACTGCTGGGGCTGAAGAATAACTTCGCAGTGGATGAGCACGACCAGTTCAACGTGCCGGTGGAATTCGTCAATCGCAATTACCAGGAAGACGACCGCATCGTCCTCAGCGACATGATGTGGTACCTCAGCTACGTGTATTACGACCAGACCGACGCGCAACTGCAGCTCTATACTCCGCCCAAACCCGACGGCACGCCGACCCGACCGAATGCCTATGGCTTCGGCACCCTGGTGGACCAGGACGGCGGGCGTATTTATCTCGACCGTTTGTCCGCATTACCGGCCGATACCCGACGCGTCTGGCTGATCAGCAGCAACGACGGGCCGGACGAATTTGCGCCCTTGCCCGACGGCTGGCGCTTGATCAGCCAACAAGACGGCGGCGGCGCGAGGGCGCGTTTATATGTGCTGTGTCGCGGACCTGATGCCGCGCAGCCTGTAAATTGTCACTAATCTCCGTTTGGTATTAACGGAATATCAAAATAGTGGCAACTGACCACTTTCAACTTTGCAATCCTCAGCTACGCTTGCATGACAAAACGGATTTTTGTCCTACAAAGTGGTGAACGGATTGCAGTATCACTTTATCTCCGGACTGCCGCGTTCCGGTTCGACCTTGCTCTCTGCGATTCTCCTGCAGAACCCGCGTTTTCACGCCGGCATGAGCAGCCCGGTGAGCCCCTTGTTCAATGGGGTGCTGGCGCAATGCAGCGCGGGCAGCGAGTTCGGCTCGGTGATCGACGCCGGCACCCGCCGCCGCCTGCTGCGCGGGTTGTTCGACGCTTATTACGCCGACAAGTCCTCCACACCCGTGGTGTTCGATACCAACCGCCAATGGTGCGCGCGCATGCCCGCGCTGCATGACCTGTTCCCACAGGCCAAGGTGATCGCCTGTGTGCGCAACGTGGCCTGGGTGCTGGACAGCCTTGAACGCCTGTACCGCGCCAACCCGTTCGAGAACACCAAACTGTTCAACGACGATGACGAGCGCAACACCGTCTACAGCCGCTGCGAAACCCTGGCCCAGCGCAATCGCCTGGTGGGCTTTGCCTGGACCGCGCTCAAAGAGGCGTATTACGGCGAGAACGCCGAATCGCTGCTGGTGGTTGATTACGACTTGTTGAGCCAGGCCCCGGAGCGGGTGATGCGGCTGGTGTACGACTTTATCGGCGAGCCCTGGTTCGAACATGATTTCAACCACCTGACCTACGACGCGCCGCTGTTCGACCAGGCGCTGGGCCTGGCCGGCCTGCACAAGGTCAAGCCCAAGGTCGCGCCACAGGCACGGCGAACGCTGTTGCCGCCGGACTTGTTTGAGAAGTATGCCTCGCTGTCGTTCTGGCGCGATGGGTCTGCCAGCGCGGCCAATGTCATTCGTATGAAAACCGACGCCGCAATCAGCTGATTGCGGCGTTTCCTTTGTTGCGTATTCAAGTCGTTCGAGTCCGGGTGATCATCATGTGGTGGAGCAAAGGCAAATCGCGGGTAACCGAGGGCACACACACCCCGGCATCGCCAATGATCATGTTCCTGGAACCGCGCATGCTGTTCGACGGCGCGGTGGCGGCCACTGTGGCCGATGCCGCGCAGCCGGATGCCCAGCCCACGGCCGAGGCGGCCAAGACACCCACGGCGGATCAGCCGGCGGACACCCACGCGCCACAGGGCCAGGTCGATGCGACCCAGGCGGCGGTGCCGGGCAAGAGCGTGTTGTTCGTCGACTCCCGAGTCAAGGATTCCGCCAGCCTGCTCCAAGGCGTGGCGCCCGGTACCCAGGTGGTGCAACTGGAGGCGAGCAAGGACGGCTTGCAGCAGATCGCCGATTACCTGGACAGCCACCAGGGCGTGAGCTCGGTGCAGATCATCGCCCACGGGAATGCTGGCGATCTGTGGCTGGGCAACAGTTACGTGTCGGCGGATAACGTGCAGGCTCGCGGCGATGTGCTGGCGCGGATCGGTCAGGACATGAACGTCGGCGGCGATATCCTCATCTATGGCTGCTACACCGCCGAAGGCGACCGTGGCCTGAGCCTGGTCGATTCATTGGCGCAATTGACTGGCCGCGATGTGGCGGCGTCCACTGACCGCACCGGCCTGGGCGGCGACTGGGACCTGGAAATCGCCACCGGCAACATCGAAAGCGCCAACGTGCTGTCCGCCAGCGCCATGAGCGAGTACCAATGGGGCCTGGCCACCTGGACCGCCACCAACAACCTCAACACCGGCGTCGGCTCCTTGCGCGCGGCCCTGGCGTCCGCACAGAACGGCGACATCGTCACGTTCAATAACACCATGACCATCGGGCTGACTTCGGCGCTGGTGGTCAACAAGAACGTCACCATCGACGGTGATCTCAATAACGACAACGTGGCCGACGTGACGCTCGACGGCCAGTTCCGCACCCAGATCCTGAACGTGACATCCGGCACCACGGCCACCCTCGATGGCCTGGTCATTACCCGGGGCATGGCGGCCGGCAATGGCGGGAATGGCGGCGACGATGCGCTGGTGTCCCAGGGCGGCGGTATCTACAACGCCGGCACCTTGACCCTGAAGAACGTCACCGTGACCGCCAACGCCGCTTCCGGCGGTGGCGGCGGCGGCGGTGTAACGCCGCAATACGCCGGCGGCGGCGGCGGTGGTGGTGGCGCGATCAGCGGTGGTACCGGTGGCAAGGGCGGCGATACGCTCAACTCCACGGGCAGCAATGGCACTGCGGGGCAGGGCGGCGCGGGCGGCGGCTTCTTCAATATCGGCGGGCGTGGCGGTTCCACCACGGGTGGCGCCGGCGGTGCGGCGTATCCGGGTTATAGCACCGGCTCGGCCGGTGGTACGGCCAGCAGTGGCGGATTGTCCATCGGCGGTGGCGGTGGGGGTGACGGGTACGACAACTTCGGTGGCGACGGCGGCGGCGCGGTGGGCGGGATCTACAACGACACCGGCGCGACCCTGCGGATCATCGGTAACTCGACCATCTCCAACAACGTCGGCGCGGGCGGTGGCGGTGGGGGTGGCGGAGCCGGCGGCAGCTATCTTCAGGCAGGCGGTGCGGGCGGTGTCGGGGTCGGCGCTATCTGGAACAAAGGCTCGATCCTGATCACCGCCGCCAACTTCGCGGCACTGGCCGGCAACGTTGGCGGCAGTGGCGTGGGCGGCACCAGCGCGGGCACCGCGGGTGTTTCGCCGTCCTCGGTGGCCAACGTCTACGGCGATGGCGGCACCATCAACACCAACTATGTGCCGGACGAGACGCCGCCCACCGCGACCGTCGTGGTGGCCAACACCAACCTGAACTCCGGCGGCACCTCGACGGTGACCATCACCTTCTCCGAAGCCGTGACGGGCCTCACCGCGGCGGACCTGACGGTGCAGAACGGCACCGTCGGTACCTTGACCACTGGCGACGGCGGCGTCACCTGGACTGGTACGTTGACCGCGGCCAGCAACATTGCCGACACCACCAACATCATCACCCTGAACAACGCAGGCGTGGCCGACCTGGCCGGTAATGCCGGTGTGGGCACCACCGACTCGAACAACTACATCGTCAACGATACCGTGGCGCCCACGGCGTCCATTGTGGTGGCTGACACCGCCCTCAGGATCGGCGAAACCTCGACGGTGACCATCACCTTCTCCGAGGCTGTCTCCGGCTTTACCACGGCAGACCTGACCGTCGCCAACGGCTCGATCAGCGGTCTGAGCACCAGTGACGGAGGCATCACCTGGACCGCCACGCTGACGCCGGATGCGCCTGTCACCGATACCTCCAATCTGATTGTCCTGAACAACACCGGTGTGGCGGACCTCAACGGCAACGCTGGCATGGGCACGACCAACTCCAACAACTACGCCATCGACACGCAACGCCCAACCGCCACCATCGTGGTAACCGACACCAGCCTGAGCGTCGGTGAAACCTCCGTGGTAACCATCACCTTCACCGAGGCCGTGAGCGGTTTCACCCTCGCCGACCTGACCGCTGCCAATGGCAGCTTGAGCACGCTGAGCAGCAGCGACGGGGGTATCACCTGGACTGCAACGCTCACCCCGACGGCCAGCATCAGTGACACCACCAACCTGATCACCCTGACCAACAGCGGTATTGCCGACCTGGCCGGCAACGTCGGCAGCGGCACCACCGACTCGAACAACTACGCCGTCGATACCCAGCGTCCGACCGCCGCCATCGTGGTGGCCGATAGCGCGCTGAACATCGGCGAAACGTCGCTGGTCACCATTACCTTCAGCGAGGCCGTCACCGGTTTCACCCTGGCCGATATGACCGTCGCCAACGGCTCCTTGAGTGGGCTGAGCAGCAGCGACGGCGGTATTACCTGGACCGCCACGCTCACGCCGAGCGCCAGCACCAGCGATGCCACTAACCTGATCATTCTGGCCAACACCGGAGTGGCGGACGCGGCCGGTAACGCCGGCAGCGGCACCACCAGCTCCAACAACTATGCGGTCGACACCCAGCGCCCCACCGCCAGCATCGTGGTGGCCGACAACGCGTTGAGCGTCGGCGAAACCTCGCTGGTCACCATCACGTTCAACGAAGCAGTGACAGGTTTTACCGCCGCCGACCTGACGGTTGCCAACGGCACGCTCACCGGCCTGAGCAGCGGCGACGGCGGTATCACCTGGACCGCGACGCTCACGCCCAGCGCCAGTCTCAGCGACAGCAGCAACCTCATCACCCTGGACAACACCGGCGTGACTGACGCGGCGGGCAACGCCGGCAGCGGCACGACCGACTCCAACAACTATGCCATCGACACCCAGCGTCCCACCGCCACCCTCGTGGTTGCCGACACGGCGATTGGCGTTGGCGAAACGTCGGTGGTGACGATTACCTTCAGCGAGCCGGTGACCGGTTTCACCCTGGCCGACCTGAGTGTCACCAACGGTAGCCTGAGCGGCCTGAGCACCAGCGACAACATCACCTACACCGCAACCTTCACACCATCGGCGGCGTCAGTGATGCCACCAACCTGATCACCCTCAATAACACCGGTATTGTCGACGGTGCAGGCAATTCCGGCAGCGGCACCACCGATTCCAACAACTATGCCGTCGACACGCTGCGCCCGACCGCCACCCTCGTGATCGCCGATACGGCGCTGAGCGTCGGCGAAACGTCGTTGGTCACCATCACCTTCTCCGAAGCGGTGACTGGTTTTGACAATTCGGACCTGAGCGTGGCCAACGGCACATTGAGCGCAGTCAGCAGCAGCGATGGCGGCCTCACCTGGACGGCCACCTTTACTCCAGCCCTTGGGGTCAGCGACTTGTCCAACGTCATCACCCTGAACAACACCGGCGTCAGCGATGCGGCGGGCAACACCGGTACCGGCACCACCAACTCCAATAACTACCAGGTCGACACCAACGTGCCGACGGCGACCATTGTGATTGCCGATACCACGTTGAGCATCGGCGAGACTTCGTTGGTCACCGTGACCTTCAACTCGGCGGTCAGCGGGTTCGACAATTCGGACCTGACCGTCAGCAACGGCACACTCAGCACCATGAGCAGTACTGACGGTGGCGTCACCTGGACGGCCACCTTCACCCCGAGCGCCAGCATTGCCGATACCAGCAACCTCATCACGCTGGACAATACCGGCCTGATCAACGGCGCGGGTAACGCCGGCGTGGGCACCACCGACTCCAACAACTACGCGGTCGACACGGTGCGCCCCACCGCGAGCATCGTCGTGGCTGACACCGCCATTGCCGCCGGCGAGACCTCGCTGGTAACCATCACCTTCAACGAGGCCGTGACGGCGTTCACCAGCGCTGACCTGACAGTGGCCAACGGCGTGCTCTCGGGGCTGAGCAGCAGTGATGGCGGTATCACCTGGACCGCCACGTTCACGCCGACCAATGGCATCACGGACAGCAGCAACCTCATCACGCTCAACGATGGTGGCATCGTCGACCTGGTCGGCAACGCCAATGTCGGCAGCACCGATTCCAACAACTATGCGCTGGACACCCAGCGTCCAACCGCAACGATTGTGCTGGCCGATTCCAGCCTCAGTGTCGGCGAGACCTCGCTGGTGACCATCACCTTCAGCGAGGCCGTCACCGGGTTCAGCAACGATGACCTCAGCGTTGGCAATGGCACGCTGAGCGCGGTGAGCAGCAGCGACGGCGGCCTGACCTGGACCGCCGTCTTCACCCCGACCCTCGGCGTGCGCGACACGACCAACCTGATCGTCCTGGACAACGCCGGCGTGAGTGACGCGGCGGGCAACACCGGAACCGGTACCACCAACTCGGCCAACTACAGCATCGATACGCAGGTGCCGACGGCCACTATCGTGGTCGCCGATACGGCGCTGAGCATTGGCGAAACCTCCCAAGTGACCATCACGTTCAACGAGGCCGTGAGCGGTTTTGACAACAGCGACCTGAGCGTCAGCAATGGCACGCTGAGTAACCTGTCGTCCACCGACGGCGGCATCACCTGGACGGCCACGTTCACGCCAAGTGCGAGCATTGCCGACACCAGTAACCTGATCACCCTGGACAACACCGGCGTCGTCAACGTCTCGGGCAACGCCGGCGTGGGCACCACCGACTCCAACAACTACGCGGTCGACACCCAGCGTCCGACCGCGACGATCTCGGTGGCGGACAGCAACTTGGGCATCGGCCAGACCACCACCGTGACCATCGGCTTCAGTGAAGCGGTCAGCGATTTCGACCTGTCGGACCTGAGCGTGGCCAATGGTGTGTTGTCCAACCTGGCCAGCAGCGATGGCGGTAAAACCTGGACCGCCACCCTGACGCCTACGGCGGCCATCAGCGACGCCACCAACCTGATCGTGCTGGACGCCGGCCTGGTGGATGATGCCGCCGGTAACGCCGGTAACAGCATCGTGATTTCCAACAACTTTGCCATTGATGGTGAGCGGCCCACCGCGACCATCAGTGTGGCAAACCCCAACCTGACAGTCGGGCAAACCACCACCGTGACCTTCACCTTCAGCGAGAGGGTCAGCGGCTTCGAGCTCGATGACCTCAGCGTGGCCAATGGCACCTTGTCCAACCTGGCCACCAACGATGGCGGCAAGACCTGGACCGCAACCCTGACACCGACGGCCAATATCAACGACCCGAGCAACTTCATCACGCTGGACTCCAGCTTGGTGACGGACCTGGCGGGCAACGCCGGCAGCGGTTTTGCCAACTCCAACAACTTTGCGATCAACACCATCGCGCTGACGGGCGACCCCTTGTTTCGCGTCACCGCGCCGGCTGCGCCTGTGGACGCACCGAACCAGCCGTTGCAGCCGATCATCTTCGGCGGCCGGGGGGCGATCTGGGTTCGCCGATCGGCTTCCCGCCGTTGTTCGAGCAGCGTGAGATGGGCGCGGGCTTGCCGCCTATCGGCAGCATCTTCATCAATAACGGCGCTTCATCGCCCAGCTTTATCGCTCAGGTGTTCACCACCGACGGCAGCGGGGACGGCAGTGGCCAGGGCTTCCTCGGTTTTGGTGGCGGCGATGGCGGGGTGTTTGGTTCAAGCACTCTCTCGGGGCTGTTCAACCGCGAGAACAGCGGCGACGACGGTGGCGTCAGGGCGTTCGATAACAAGTCGATCAAGGGCAGTGGCGATGCCGGCCAGGGCTTGCGTGGCGCGTTTGGCGCTCCAACTCTGGGCCAGCAACTGCAACAGATCAAAGACACGGAGCATCGTAAGGTGATGGACCTGGCGGCCGCGCTGCAACAGGTCGGCATCAGCGAAATGCAGGCTTGAACACACTCCCATTTTGCGCAGGAACAGGGGTATTACAGGGATGAAGACAGGTCAAAAGTTATGCGGCGCCAGCCTGCTGGCGCTGGCGATCAGCGGTTGCGCAGTCACCAGTGAGCCGATTGAACGCAGTGTCAGTGAGCAGCGAGCCCGCAGCGATTTGCACGGCATGTACACCAATCAGGAGCCTCTGAACGGCCCGCTGACGCTGCATGAGGCCATGGCCCGCGCGGTGAAATACAACCTCGAAGGGCGCTTGAAGGTGATGGAAGAAGCCTTGGCCAAGCGCCAGTCGGACCTGTCCAGCTTCGACATGCTGCCGCGCATGGCACTGTCCGCCGGCTACGCCGGGCGCAATAACACCAACGCCTCCAGCAGCCAGAGCGTGCGCACCGGTACGCAGTCCCTCGAACCGTCCACCTCCCAGGACCGCGACCGTCGCGTGGCGGACCTGACCATGGTGTGGAACGTGCTCGACTTCGGTGTCAGCTACATCAGCGCCAAGCAGCAGGGCGACCAGCGCCTGATCATCCAGGAGCGTCGACGCAAGGTGATCAACACCATCGTCCAGGACGTGCGCTCGGCTTATTGGCGGGCGGTGGCCGCCGAACGTTTGCTGAGCCAGATCGACAGCCTGATGGCGCGCGTTGATCAGGCTCAGGCCAACAGCCAGAGCATGAGCGAGCAGCGCATCGGCGACCCCGTGCAGGCCCTCGGCTACCAGCGCTCGCTGATCGAAGCCACGCGCCAATTGCAGGAGCAGCGTCGCGCGCTGTCCCTGGCCAAGACCGAACTGGCCACGCTGATCAACCTGCCCATGGGCACCGACCTGAAACTGGCCACGCCGGACGATTACACCGTGCCGCAACTGAAGGTCAACCTGGCCAGCCTGGAACAGGAAGCCCTGGCCAACCGGCCCGAACTGCGCGAGCAGGACTACCAGACCCGCATCAGCGCCGCCGAAACCCGTAAAGCCATGCTGCGCCTGCTGCCGGGCCTGGAGTTTTCCGCGGGTGGGCACTACGACAGCAACTCGTTCCTGGTGGACAACCGCTGGGCCGACTACGGCGCCAAGATCACCTGGAACCTGTTCAACGTCATCTCCGCCCCGGCCGCCATCGACGTGGCCAAGGCCGGCGAAGAAGTCGCCACCGCGCGGCGCCAGGCCATGTCGATTGCCGTGCTGGCGCAAGTCTACGTGGCCAACGCCAACTACCAGGACGCGGTGCGTCAGTTCAAGACCAACGAACAACTGGCCAGCATCGACGGGCAAATCCTCACCCAACTGCGCAACCGCCACCAAGCCGCCGGCTTGGGTGAACTGGACCTGATCCAGGGTGAACTCAATACCCTGCAAGCCGACCTGCGTCGCGACCTGGCCTACGCCGACCTGCGCAACGCCTACGGCCAGATCTTCGCCAGCGCCGGGCTCGACCCGCTGCCCGAGCAACTGGACTCCGACCGCGTGCAGAGTATCGCCACCGCGCTAGCCAGCCGCGAATCGGCGTGGGCTGCCGGCAACATCACCGCACCGGTACCGCGTGCCGTTGGCCCGTAACCTGGTGGCGCCGACGGCAAGCATCACGCGCCGTCAGCGCGAGGCGCGTCATGGGCATCGCAGCGTGGCGATCCTGCTCACCGGCTTGCCCGCCTCCGGCAAGTCGACCCTGGCCCAAGGGCTGCACGCCGCGCTGTTCGAGCAAGGCCGGCAAAGCATCGTGCTCGACGGCGATGCCTTGCGCGGCGGCCTCAATAAAGACTTGGGCTTTGCCGACAGCGACCGCGAGGAAAACATCCGCCGTGCCAGCGAACTGGCGGCGCTGCTGGTGGAGAACGGGCAGATCGTGATCCTGGCCATGATCGCGCCGCTGACCCAATTGCGGGCGGTGTTTGCCGAACGCTTGGGCGCGGATTATCGGGAAGTGTGGTGCAGCGCCTCCTTGGCGGTGTGCGAAGGGCGCGACCCCAAAGGCCACTACGCGCGAGCGCGGCGGGGCGAATTGCCGGGGTTTACCGGCGTGGGTTCATCCTATGAACCGCCGGCGGCTGCCGCGTTGGTATTGGATACCGGCGTGTTGTCGGCGCAGCAGTGCGTCGAGCGGTTGCTGGCCTGGCTGGCACCTGGGTTAGACTCTGGAGAATCAACTTCTTAGGAGCTCGCCATGGAATCGCCAGTGCACAGCTTGCCGTCATTGTTCAAACAGCTGGGTTTGCCGGATGATCCGAAAAGTATTGATCAATTCCTGACCAGTCATTCTCCGCTTAAACCGGATCTGAAATTGGCCGACGCGTTTTTTTGGTCCGACAGCCAGCGGACTTTTTTGCGTGAGGAGATTTTGGACGATGCGGATTGGGCGGTGGTGGTGGATGAGTTGAATCTGATGTTGCGCAATGGGCGAAGGGTGTAAAAAAATCTTTTGAAAGTTATGGTTTTGTAAAAAAAAATGGTGAGCAGTAAAAAAATCTGGGCTTTAACCGCCTGAGTGATTTTTTTCTGGGGAGATTCACCTTGGCAACAGTCGGATATGCCCGTCTATGTGAAGTACTGGATCTAAAGGTTGTTGCGCTCCCGCGTGTGGCAATGATTAAACCCGTGACCAGAATCACTCTAATCGGTACTTGTCTGGCTGTCCCGGCCACCGTGGCGCCCGCCCCGATGCATTATTTGACCATGTGCTGTTTGCTCTCAAGCATGAGGGCGTGAATTTGACTGTTCTCGCTCAGGTTTTTGAACGGCTTGGGTCTGAGCCCTTTTTGGCGGGATTAACGGAATCGCCAAACGGTGCGTTTATCCGCAAAGCCTGTTTTTTATGGGAGGGGTTAACGGGGCGGGTGCTGGATTACTCCATGCCTGTTCGGGGCCGCGTCGTTGCCTTGTTCGATCCCGAGCGCTACGTCACCGGCCCCAGCATCCGCAATAGCCGCTGGCGTGTGGATTTCAACGGTTTGGGTTCGCTGCATTACTGCGCCACCGTGGAGTGAACGCCTGAGCTGGCTGCATTGTTGGCGCTCAATGTGCTGGACCGCGCCAAATCCTTCATGGCCACCCTCCCACCCGAAATGATGGACCGCGCCATCCAGTGGGCTTACCTGCACGAAACCCGCGATTCGTTCGCCATCGAAAAAGAACAACCGAGCGAAGAGAAATCCCGCCGCTTTGTTCATCTGTTACGCCAGGCTCATGAAGGCCGCTTGCTGACCGAGGACTACTTGGTAGACCTGCAGAACAGCACCGTCTCCAACCCCTTCGACAAAGCCGTCGCGTTTCGCCATGAGCAGAATCATCTGCACAATGGCCTGCGCGGTGCGGCGGGCGTCAGCTATGTTCCTCCAGCCCCTGAGCTTTGCCAGGAACTGATGGAAGAGCTGATGGCCTTCGCCAATCAACCCGTGCGCGACGTCGACCCGCTGGTAGCCGCGGCCGTTACCGCGTTCGGCTTCGTATTCCTGCACCCATTCATGGACGGCAACCGGCGCCTGTCGCGCTTCCTGATCCACCAAACACTCTGCCACTACGGCGCACTGGAAAACGGCCTGCTGCTGCCGGTGTCCGTCGCGATGAAACACGAAGAGCAGGCCTATCTGGCGGCACTCAAAGCTTTTTCCCAGCCGACGCGGGAATTCTGGAACGTTACGTGGCTGGACGGCGATCAAATGGCCTTCGACTTCATCGGCCATCCCTCGATCTACCGCTACTGGGACGCCACTCACTGCGTCGAATTCACCCT
This sequence comes from Pseudomonas lactucae, assembly GCF_016937615.1. Classification (GTDB taxonomy): domain Bacteria; phylum Pseudomonadota; class Gammaproteobacteria; order Pseudomonadales; family Pseudomonadaceae; genus Aquipseudomonas; species Aquipseudomonas lactucae. The sequence goes on from NZ_JAFHKI010000017.1 coordinate 40,115, forward strand.
GCAAATGGCCCGCCGTGCTCTGGAAGTAGAACTGCGTGAAGAAACCGAATTTCTTGACCGTTACGACCGCGTGATCAAGGCCGTGAACCAACGCTACGACGTGCGCGGCAGTGATTTATCGAGGTTGGTGATGATGTGCCTGGATAACGACGGCAAGGTTTCGAAGCACCAGCGTAAGCAGTTTCAGTACAGCGTGTCGGAGGAGGTGTTTGAGTTTATTGAGCAGGAGGTGGGGCATGCTCTGCGCGAAATTGGGAAATTTCCTATCGACTAAACGGAAGTGGACGATAGTGGCGGGTGTTAGTGATTGTTTCTGAAGGAGTCAAAGTCTGGAGCGTATGGCGATGGTGCGAAAAATCCTGACCGCCAAATCTGACAGCCAAAACCTCCATCACCTGGTTACGGCCACAGTGGTCTCCCTGCGCGATGGCTTGGACATGATGGGAGAAATCCAGCGCCGCCTGGATGGCCAGGCCGCACAGCAATCCTGAAGCCAACACCGACCCAAATGTGTGAGGGGGCTTGCCCCCGATGAGGGAGTGTCAGCGCATGCATCAATGACTGGCCCACCGCAATCGGGGGCAAGCCCCCTCCCACATTGGTCCTGCGGTGTTGTCGTTGAATCGCTCCATCCATCGA
>NZ_JAFHKI010000170.1 GCF_016937615.1 Pseudomonas lactucae
AGAAAGGAGGGCATTCTAACCCAATGGGTTTTAGATGGCATATGAAAGGAACATCAGTGTCGCGGGACAAGCGGGGGCTCATCTGGGGGTGGGCGGGGTCTGTGCCGGCCTCATCGGGAGCAAGCCCCTCCCACATTTTGACTTGTGAATACCTTCAAATGTGGAGGGGGCTTGCCCCCGATGAGGCCATAAGCCCCACCACAGCATGTCAGTCGAACATGAACAGCGCATCATTACTGAACTGCGCCTCGAACCGATTCGCCGGCATCGGCCGCCCGAACAGGTAACCCTGCACCTCATCGCAGCCATGCTCACGCAGGAAGTCCAGCTGCTCATGGGTTTCCACGCCCTCGGCGATCACCGCCAGGTTCAAGCTGTGGGCCATGGCGATAATCGCGCGGGCGATCTGTGCGTCCTGCTCGCCGGACGGCAGGCCGTCGACGAAGGTGCGGTCGATCTTCAAGACGTCGATAGGGAACTGCTTGAGGTAGTTGAGCGACGAATAACCGGTGCCGAAGTCGTCCACCGCGATGCTCAGGCCCAGGTTTTTCAGGCTGTCGAGAATGTGCAGGGCTTCGTTGACTTCGCGCATCAGGATACTTTCGGTCAGCTCCAGCTCCAGGCACGCCGGCGGCAGGCCGGTGTCCTTGAGGATAGTGGCGATGCGGGTGCCCAGTTGTCCGTCGGAGAACTGCCGCGCCGAGATGTTCACCGAGACTTTCGGCACGCGCACCTTGTTCTGGTGCCAGGTCTTGAGCTGGCGACAGGCCTCGCTGATCACCCAGTCGCCGACGTCCACCACCAGGCCCAACTCTTCCAGCACCGGGATAAAGTCCCCCGGCGGCACCAGCCCGCGACGTGGATGACGCCAGCGCAGCAGGGCCTCGGCACCGGTCAGGCGTTTGCCGTCGCCGCTGAACTGCGGCTGGTAATACAGGACGAATTCGTTCTGTTCCAGGGCGTGGCGCAAGTCGCTTTCCAGCTCCAGGCGTTCCAGGGCGCTGGCGTTCATGTCGGCCTGGTAGAACTGGAAGTTGTTCTTGCCGCGCTCTTTGGCGTGATACATCGCGGTGTCGGCGTTTTTCATGAGCTGGCTCAGTTCATTGCCGTCCTGGGGGCTGAGGGCGATGCCGATACTGGCGGTCACGAAAAACTCGCGGCCTTCGAGTACGAAGGGTTTGACCAGGCTGGCGAGGATCTGCTCGGCCACGTGAATCGCACGGTTGAGCGCCATTTCACGATTGACCCGCGGTTGCAGCAGCAACGTGAACTCATCGCCGCCCATGCGCGCCACGGTGTCGTCTTCGGCCACGCAACCGAGCAGGCGAGTCGCCATTTCCTTGAGCATGCGGTCGCCGGCGGCGTGGCCGAGGGAGTCGTTGATCGGCTTGAAGCGGTCAAGATCGAGGAACATCAGCACCACCCACGACTTCTGCCGCTCGGCGGCCTGCAACGCGGTGTGCAGGCGGTCCTGGAACAGCGTGCGGTTGGGCAGGTGGGTCAGGGCGTCGTAATAGGCCAGGCGGTGGATGCGCTGTTCGCTGGCCTTGCGTTCGCTGATATCGCTGAAGAAACACACATAGCTGGCCAGGTCGCCTTCATCGTCGAACACCGCGGTAATACCGACCCAGGCCGGGTAATGCTCGCCGTTGCGGCGCTTGAGCCACACTTCGCCTTCCCAGGTGCTGTGCTGGTGCAGTTGCTTGAGCACGTAGCGCAGGTGGGCTTCCTGCTGTTCATCGACGGTGAGCATGTTCGGCAATTGGTCGAGTACGTCGCTCACCGCATACCCGCTGACCCGGCTGAACGCCTCGTTGGCCTGCACGATATAGCCCGCCGGGTCGGTGATCAGGATCGCCGAGGTGGAGTGTTCAAAGACCGTGGCGGCCATGCGCAGGTCTTTCTCGGCGCGGCGTTGCTGGCTGATATCGCGGCCTACACCGAGGACGCCCTCAAATGCGCCGTGTTCGTCCCACACCAGCACCAGGCGCAACTCGATCGGCACTTTGCGGCCGTCGGCGCGCAGGCAATCGAACAGGAACAGCTGGGTCTGCACTTCATCGCGCAGTGTGTTCAGCGCCTGGACGTCGCCAAGCGCGCGGCTGACCCGCTCCATCAGGCTGTAGATGCCGGCCAGTTGTTTTGGGTTGGCGATAATCGATTGCCAGCCGTTCTTGAACACCCAGTCCACGTTGTAGCCCAGCACGGCATTGACCGATGGGCTGACGTAGTTGAGGGCCAGCCGGCTGTCGGTGGAACAGATCACGTCACTGATGCTTTCGGCCAGCATGCGGTAGCGTTGTTCGCTGTCGCGCAGGGATTCGCTGGCCTCGATCTGGTCGGTAATGTCCTTGGCCACGCCGATGATGCGCGTGACCTGGCTGGTCTTGTCCCTGGCCAGGGCCTGTTCGCGAATATCGAAGCGTCGCCATGCGTTGTTGCGGTGGCGAAAGCGCAACTGGCACTGCAGTTGGGCGCAATAGCCGGCCTGGCGCTGTTGCTGGCGCAAGTCGTGGTAATGCTCGGCGTCTTCGGGGTGCAGCAGGATTTCCCAGAAGTACTCACCCATTTGTTGCAGTTCGGCCTTGTTATAGCCGAGGGTGTGGCCCAGGTGGTGGTTGCTGAAAATCATGCGCTGGCTGATCACGTCCTGCACATACAGGTGGTCGGGCACGGTGCGCACCACGTCCGACCAGAAACCTTCGCGCTCCACCAGTGACAGCTCGATCAGCTTGCGGCTGGTGATATCGCTGATGCTGAGGATCACTGCCTTGAAATCGTCTTGCTGCTCCGGCAGGCGCATCACCAGCCACAGGTATTGCTCGTTGCCGACCAGGTCCTGGCACTGGATTTCCAGCTCCAGCTGGTTCTGGTGGGTCTGCACCGCGTCGAGGATCCGGTGGCCAATGGAGGTGGCGTTGTCCGGGCAATCATTGATAAGCCGTTCCCAGGCATCCTCGCAAGACGACACGTTCAGCAGGCGCACCGCCACCTGGTTGACCTCGGTGATGCGCAGTTCCTTGAGCAGTTGCTTGTGCCCATCGGGATGGTCCTGCAACCAAAGACGCAGTTGCTCACGGGTCTGCATGTATGGCTTGTCAAAAAAGCTGTTAAGGCCCGAAAGGTCGAGCACGCACAGGGCCACGCCGGTGCCTTCGAAAATATCCTGATAGCGCCGTCGGCCTTCGTGTACCTGGCGTTGGCGGCGACGCATGTTCAACAGCACGATCACCGGGATCAGCGAGAACGCCAGGCCCAGCAGGCATTTGCCGATAAACGCCGGGAGCAATTGTTCCAGCACGGCGGAACGGTCGAACAACCCGCGCAACTGCCAGTCGCTTTTGCTCAGGGGCGTGACCAGTACGCTTTTGCTCAGCTCGTCCGGCGTCAGGGTATTGGCCCATTGCGCCGGCAGGCCACTGTCACGACTGACCAGGCGTTGGTTAAGGCGATTCTCGATGACCCACATGGGGCGCTGGCCGTCGCTGTCCTGGTGAGTGAGATTGGCCAGGTAGTCCGGCGCCAGGCGCAGCGCCCAGTACAGCCTTGAGCCACCGCTGGGCTGATGCAGCAACAGGTAGATGAGGGTGCCGTCGTCATTGTTGCTCAGGTAGTAAGACTGGCCGTGGCTGCGCTGCACCAGGTCTTCGAGAAACGGGCTGTCCTGGCTGTCGGTGGCGCTGTCGCTGATCATGGCGCCACTCGGCGCGAGCACGGCGATGCTGCGCAGCTCCGGCAGGGAGCGTTGCAGCGTGCGGGTCAAGGCTTGCTGCTGTTCGGCGTCATGGGGTGGCTCGACCATCGGTAGCAGGTTCAACGCGATTTTGGCGCTCAGGGCCATGTTCAGGCTGATCTGTTCCGCCAGGTCGGCGCTGTAGTCGATGGTGTATTGCTGCTGGTTTTTCTGGTTTTGCTGCAACTGGTCGAGTAATTGCCAGAACAATAAGGCGAGCAGCATGAGGACGAGCGTCGCCAACGCGCCTTTGAGGGTACCGTGCAGAGGCGCTCCCGACGCTATATGAGCGGCGCGCAAGGGGGCTGGCGGGGTGACTTTGGACAAGCTGTGATCCTGCGGTTTGGCTGGATTGGAGCGCGACGTGCACTATAAGCTGGACTCCGAAGGGCGGCTAGCATGCCCTGGCTTGTGGCAAAGTGCCAGCCCCGCTCGGCTGAAGGTTATTGTGTCTGGATGTGTCAGTCGTCCGTTTCAATCGATTTGTTGTCCTGGCTGAGCATTTTCGTCCGGGTGGCGGTTACGTAGCTTTGTGAAAGGCAAATGCCGTTCACAGGGATACGTCATGAATAGTTTTCTGCACACTTCAAGCCAAGATGAAAATGATCATGCACGGTTCGAAATAATTAGAAGAAGCGAGCAAAGTGCACCGGAAACATTAGCGTATATCAGGGAAATTTATCAGCGCCGCTACGGGGCCGAGATGACGCCCGGTTCCGACTGGCTGGTGGCGCGTCGCAACCTGGTCAGCGGTGCGTTGACCGCCTGCGCGGGCATCTCTTTCGCGTCGCCCACCCAGCCCCTTTTTTCCGAGCGCTATTTCGATACGCCTATCGAAACCGTACTGGCCAGCCTGAGCAAGCAGGTCCTGAGGCGTGAGCACATCGTCGAAATCGGCTCGCTGGCGTCTGACGACTCCCATGCCGCGGCGGAAATCATCAAGGCGCTGCCGATACTGGCCTGGTTCATGGGCGCGAAAGCCATTCTGTGCACCTCCACGCGCAGGTTGCGCGTCTTGCTCAAATACCACGGGATCCCTTTGCGGGTCACGGGCGAGGCTGAAAGTTCCCGACTGTCGCCGCAGGAGCGGCAGCAGTGGGGGACTTACTACGCGCAATCGCCGCAGACCGGCGTGATTCTTCTCGAAGAATGCTCGCACCTGTTTAACCAGTATTGCGGTCGGTTGAAGTTTTCGGCGTTTGACCACTTGGCCGCCCACACCGAGCAGGTGGCGGCATGAAGGTCCTGAATGAAATCCTCGCCCAGGCCGTGCGCACACCGGATGCGCCTGCCGTGGTGCAGTTGGCGTCCGATTGCGCGGCGCCCGAGGCGGTAGCGCTCACTTATCGGCAACTGGTGGTCCAGGCGCACCGCTTGGCGGGCACCCTGGCCGATGAAACGCCTGCGGCCGGTCAGGTCGGGCTGGTCATGGGTAACAGCGTCGAGTGGGTGTTGGCAGATCTGGCATTAATGCTCGGCGAACGCGTGGAGGTGCCCGTGCCCCTGGCGTTTTCCGTGGATCAGGCGCGGCATCTGTTGCAGGGGTGCGCGCAGGTGCTGGTCGATGAAATGGGCGCACGCACCCTGGACCTGTGGCGCAGCGCCGGGCTTGTGCTATCGGCGCCGGTCCGCCGTGTGTCGGTGGCCAATGAGGCCTCGCCGGGCGAAATACCGTGTCCTGCCTCGGATAGCGACGCCGACAGCGTGATCAAGGTGATTCACACCTCCGGTACGACCTCGCGCCCCAAAGGCGTGAAGATTCGACGCGACGGCTTGGGGGCGCTGGTCGAGGCCCTGTGGCAGCGGGCGCGGCGCGATGATTATCAGCGTTACCTGGTGCTGGTGCCGTTGAGTCTGTTGATCGAGCAGGTCACGGCGCTCTATATGCCCTTGACCTCGGGCGGCGCGGTGCTGCTGCCCGCGCCCGGCCTCGCGCCCCTGGCAGCCGGGGGTGATTGCCGAAGACCGACTGGACGTGATCCGCCAGGCACGCCCCACCGCCATGACGCTGACGCCAGCGCTGGTCGAGGCGATTGCCCGGCGCGCTGACAGCCTGGGGCCCGCCGAACGTATTGAACACCTGTTCGGCACGCCGCGCTTGCCGCT
>NZ_JAFHKI010000171.1 GCF_016937615.1 Pseudomonas lactucae
GCAAGGCATGCTCGCCGACATTGGCAGCCCGTTGCTGTTGACGCAAACCCAGCTGCTGGACAAGTGGGCGGGCGGTGCCGGCGTGCCGGTGCATGCCCTCGAAAGCTTGCCGTTGGCGACTCAATTGCAGACGGCGCCGAGGGTCGATATCGGCCCGGAAAACCTGGTGTACTGCCTGTACACCTCCGGTTCCACCGGCAAGCCCAAAGCCGTGGGCAACCGCCACGCCGGTCTGCTCAATCGCCTGCAATGGATGCAGGCCGAATATGGCCTGACGGCCAGCGACCGCGTGCTGCAAAAGACCCCGTACAGCTTCGACGTATCGGTGTGGGAGTTCTTCTGGCCGCTGCTCAGTGGCGCGGCGCTGGTTATGGCGCCACCCGGTGCGCATCGTGATCCGCAGCAGCTGCGCGAGTTGATCGTCGAGCACGGCATCACTACGCTGCACTTCGTGCCGTCGATGCTCCAGGCCTTTGTCTCGGCCGGCGAGTTGCCGGTTTGCACCTCGCTCAAGCGCATCATTTGCAGCGGCGAAGCCTTGCCTGCCGAGTTGCAGCGCCAGGTGCTGGCGCAGACGGCCAGCGAGTTGCACAACCTGTACGGCCCGACCGAAGCGGCTATCGACGTCACGTCCTGGGCCTGCCGCGAGGATGGCAGCAGCGTGCCGATTGGTCGGCCGATTGCCAACACGCAGGTTCATATTCTCGACGCTGACCTCAACCCCGTCCCGGTGGGCGTGGCAGGCGAGTTGTACATCGCCGGGGTCAACCTGGCGCGCGGTTATCAGGCGCGTCCGTCGCTGACCGCCGAGCGCTTTGTCGCCAATCCGTACGGTGCTCCCGGTGCACGCATGTACCGCAGCGGTGACCTGGCGCGCTGGCGTGCCGATGGTGCGATTGACTACCTCGGGCGCCTGGATCATCAGGTCAAGTTGCGCGGCCTGCGTATCGAGCTGGGCGAGATCGAAGCGGTGCTGCTCGCCCATGCCAACGTGCAGGAAAGCGTGGTGATTGCCCGCGACGACAAGCTGATCGGCTATTGGGTTGGTGACGCGACCGAAGAGGAAACGCTCAAGGCGCACCTGGCGTTGCACGTCCCCGAATACATGGTGCCGTGGCGCCTGGTGCGGCTCGATGGCATGCCGCTGTCGGCCAACGGCAAGCTGGATCGCAAGCAACTGCCGCAGCCCGAAGGGCAGGCCGCTGCCGAAGGTTACGTGGCGCCGCGCAGTGAGGTCGAGCAGGCGCTGGCGGCTATCTGGGCCGAGGTGCTGGGCGTGGAGCAAGTCGGTATGACCGACAACTTCTTTGAGCTGGGAGGCGATTCGATCCTGTCCTTGCAGGTGATCAGTCGTGCACGTCAGGCCGGCTGGCAATTGAGCCCGCGCGACCTGTTCCTGCACCCGACGCTGGCAGCCTTGGCCCATGCGGCGCGCAATGCCCGCCAGGGTGCCGAACAGCAGCCGGGCGTGACCGTCGGGCCTGCTCCGCTGACGCCGATTCAGCATTACTTTTTCAGTCAGCAGATTGCACAGCGCCAACACTGGAACCAGTCAGCCTTGCTGCATCCGCTACAGGCTCTGCAAGCCGAACCCCTGCGCGCCAGCCTTGCCGCCCTGACTGAACACCACGCCAGCCTGCGTCTGCGTTATCAGCAGGACGCCCATGGCACCTGGCAACAGGGCTACACCGAGGTTTCCGATGACAACCTGCTGGTGGAAATCGACGCCTCGGACACCGAAACCTTTCTTCACGAGGCCGAGCGCCTGCAAACCAGCCTCAATCTGCATAACGGTCCCTTGTTGCGCGCCGCCTTGCTGGCTTTGAGCGATGGCAGCCAACGGCTGTTGATCGTGGTCCATCACCTGGTGGTGGACGGCGTGTCCTGGCGAATCCTGGTGGAAGACTTGCAGCAAGCCTATCGACAGCAGAGCGCAGGCCAGGCGGTGACACTGGCGCCGGTGGGTGCCAGCTTCGCCCAGTGGGGCGAGCGCTTGCAGGCATTTGCACAAAGCCCGGCGCTGCTTGATGAGCTCGATTACTGGCGCGCGCAGACGCTTGGGCAACCGGCACAAGACCTGGGGTATGAAGGCCAGGCGGTAGAGCGCCGATTGCGCCTGCCGGCCGAACTGACCCGGCGCCTGCACAAGGAAGCGCCAGGTGCCTATCGCACGCGTCTGGATGAGCTGCTGCTCGTCGCCTTGGCCCGCGTGCTCTGCCGCCAAAGCGGGCAGGCGTCGCTCAGCGTTGCCCTGGAAGGTCATGGGCGCGACGCGTTGCCTGCGCCTTACCACGAAGGCCTGAATATCGAGCGCAGCGTTGGCTGGTTCACCAGCCTGTACCCGGTGCGCCTGAGCCCCGGCCTTGGCGACCTGGGGTCGGCGATCAAGGCGGTCAAGGAGCAACTGCGCCAGGTGCCGAACAAGGGCATCGGCTACGGTGCGTTGCGCTACCTCGGCCCGGCGTCTGCCCAGGCATTGCTCGCCGAGCAGGCCCCGCCGCAAGTGATGTTCAACTACCTGGGGCAATACGACGCCAGCCTCGATGGCCAGCGTCTGTTTGGCCTTGCCAGTGAACCTCAAGGCCGTCAGCGCGACGATGCCGCACCCCTGAGCCACGCGTTGACGGTCAATGCGCGCCTGGTTGAAGGCCAGTTGCAATTCGAGGGCCGCGCCGACCCTGGACATTACAGCCCCTCGCAGCTGGAGTGCCTGTTGGACGATCTGCGCGCCGAACTGAGCCTTGTCGCCGCCCATTGTCTGCTCCCCGAAAACGCCGCGCTGACGCCTTCCGACGTGCCACTGGCCGGGCTGACTCAGGCCCGGTTGGATGCCTTGCCTTTGGCCGCGCGCGACGTAGAAGACCTGTATCCGCTGTCGCCCCTGCAACAGGGGCTGCTGTTCCATTCCCTGCAAGGCGATGCCGAATCGGCCTACGTCAATCAGATCGACGTGGTGCTCGAAGGACTCGACCCGCAACGCTTCCTGCACGCCTGGGAAACCACCGTGCAACAACACGCCACGTTGCGCAGCGTGTTTCTCTGGCAGGCTGAACTCAGCGTGCCGCTGCAAGCGGTGCTGCGCCGTGGCCCGGCCGTGGCGCAACTGCATGACGCCCGCGGGCTCAGCCAGCAGGCTCTGGACGAGTGGGCCAACGCCGAACGCGTGCAAGGTTTCGACCTGACGCGCTTGCCGCTGCAACGGGTGCAACTGTTACGCCTGGATGCCAACCGCTGCCGCATGATCTGGACCTTCCATCACATTCTTCTCGACGGCTGGAGCAGCGCGCGGCTGATCGGCGAGGTGCTGCAACAGTACGCGGGCGAACGCCCATTGGCGCCGCGCAGTCAGTATCGCGACTACATCGCCTGGCTGGGTGCCCAGGATGGACTGGCGGCCCAAACCTACTGGCAAGCGCGCCTGGCGACGATGGAGGGCCCGACCCTGCTCGCCGAAAGCCTGCCAGGCCGGGATACCCAAGGGCTTGGCGACGCGATCGGGCATGGCGTGATCCGCAGCGGCCTGTCGGTTGCCGACAGCCAGCGCCTGCGCCAGTTCGCCCGCCGCCAACGCGTGACGCTCAACACCCTGGTGCAAGGCGCCTGGGTCCTGCTGCTGCAAACCTATACCGGGCAGTCATCGGTAGCCTTTGGCGCGACAGTAGCGGGGCGCCCCAGCGCGCTGGACGACGCCGAAGCCGTGGTGGGCCTGTTCATCAACACCGTGCCGGTGATCGCCACTGGCGACGCGGGCCAGGTGGTGGGCGACTGGTTGCGTGAACTGCAAACCCAAAGCGCCGAGGCGGGTGAATTCGAACACACGCCGCTGGCCGATATCCAGCGGTGGGCGGGGGTGAGTGGACAAAGCCTGTTCGACAGCCTGCTGGTGTTCGAGAACTATCCGGTCGATCACGCCATGCGCCAGCGCAGCGGCGTACGTATCGAAGCGTCGAGCACGTTGGAAGCGACTCACTATCCGCTGTCGCTGGCAATCTTCGCCGGTGAAACGTTGGACATTACGTTCGGTTACCGCCGAGATGCGTTCGCCACCGCCCGCGTCGAGGCCCTGGCCGGGCATCTCAACAGTCTGTTGCTTGGCCTGATCGCCGATGCTCACCAGCCGTTGGCCGCGCTCAGTCTGCTGAGTGCTGCCGAACACACTCAACTCATGGCCTGGAGCGCGTCGGACTACGTGCCGCCGGCGTTCGCCAGCGTGCAGCAGCGCATTGCCGCCCACGCGGCGGCAGACCCGCAGCGCGTGGCCCTGATCTGTGCCGGCCAGACCCTCACCCGTGGCGAGCTGGAGCAACAGGCCAACCGCCTGGCCCACCTGTTGATTGCCCGTGGCGTCTGCGCCGAAACGCGCGTCGGCGTGGCCTTGCAACGTTCCAATCGGCTGTTGGTGGCGCTGCTGGCGGTGGCCAAGGCCGGTGCGGCATTCGTGCCGTTGGCGTTGGACTACCCCCGCGAACGCCTCGGCTATGTGCTGCAAGACAGCGGCATGCGCCTGCTGATCACCGAGCAGATGGCCCTGGAGCGCCTGCCCGAAGCGCCGGGCCTGGCGTTGCTCGATCTCGACACGCTGGACCTGGACGGCTACAGCGACCAGGCCCCCGATGTCGAGGTGCACGCGCAAAACCTCGCGTACCTGATCTACACCTCAGGCTCCAGCGGCACCCCCAAAGGGGTGGCCGTGGCCCACGGCCCACTGGCCATGCATTGCGACGCCACCGCGCCGTTGTATGACATGAGCGAGGAGTCCCGTGAGTTCCACTTCATTTCCTTTGCCTTCGATGGTGCCCATGAGCGTTGGCTGACGGCGTTGACGTGCGGCGCCAGCCTGGTGCTGCGTGACGAAGAGCTGTGGTCCGCGGGGCGTACCTTGCAGGCATTGGCGGACCATCAGGTCACCAACGCAGGCTTCCCACCGGTCTACCTTGGGCAACTGGCTGTCGAGGCCCAGGCCCAAGGCAGTGCGCCGGCCTTGGATCTGTATTCCTTTGGCGGCGAAGCCATGCCGCAGGCCAGCTTCGAGCGCATCCGCCAGACCCTGGCGCCGCGTACCCTGATCAATGGCTACGGGCCGACTGAAACCGTGGTCACGCCACTGGTATGGAAAGTGCCGGCCAGCCAGGCCTGCCTGTCGGCTTATGCGCCGATCGGCCGTCCTGTTGGCGACCGCCGCGCCTACATACTCGACGCACGCCTGCAGCCGGTGCCGGCCGGGGTCAGCGGTGAGCTGTACCTGGGCGGCACGGGCCTGGCTCGTGAGTACCATGGCCGACCGGGGATGAGCGCCGAGCGTTTTGTGCCCGACCCCTACGGCGTGCCCGGTGCGCGTATGTACCGCACCGGCGACCGTGTGTTGTGGGGCAGCGAAGGGGTCATCGAATACGTCGGTCGCATCGATCAGCAGATCAAGATTCGCGGCTATCGCATCGAGCCCGGTGAGATCGAGGCGCGCATCCAGCAGCACCCTGAAGTCGAGACCTGCGTGGTGCTGGCCTTGCCGTCGCCGACTGGTCCGCGGCTGGTCGCCTATGCGGTGGCTACCCTCTCGGCGGATGAGCCGAGCCTGGAGTCGCGGGTCAAGCAAGCGTTGGCCGGGCAGTTGCCGGACTACATGATTCCGGCGCGGCTGGTGTGGTTGCCACGCTTGCCGGTCACCCCGAACGGCAAGCTCGACCGGGCCGCGCTGCCGACCCTGAACTGGCAGGTCCAGGACGGCGAGTTCATTGCGCCCAGCGGCAAGGTGGAAACCCTGCTGGCCGACCTCTGGCAACAGTTGCTGGGGCATTCTCAGGTCGGCGCGACCGACAACTTCTTCGAGCTGGGCGGCGACTCCATCGTCTCCCTGCAATTGGTGGGGCGTGCGCGTCAGGCCGGCGTGCTGCTGACGCCCAAGGATGTATTCGAACAGCAGACGATCCGGGGGCTGGCCCAGGTGGCCAAGGTTCAGGAGCATGTCGAGCAGGCACAAGGCCCGGTCACGGGGGCTGCCGCATTGACGCCGATCCAGGCCTGGTTCTTTGAAAGCCCGATCCATGTACGTCAGCACTGGAACCAGTCGGTACTGTTGCAACCGCGAGAAGCCTTGGATGCGACGCTGCTGAGTCGTGCATTGCAGGCGTTGGTGGCGCATCACGACGCCTTGCGCCTGCGCTTTACCCAGGACGCCGAAGGCCGCTGGCAGCAACACCACGTCGAGACGGCGTCGGTGCCGCTGGATCAGGTACAGGTGACGGACGCGGCACAATTGACCAGTGCCTGTAGCCGCATTCAAGCCGGGCTGAACCTCAGTGAGGGGCCGTTGCTGCGTGGTCTGCTGCTCGAGAGTGCGCAGGGGCCGCGTTTGTTGCTGGCCGCGCATCACCTGGTGGTGGACGGTGTGTCCTGGCGCATTCTGCTTGAGGACCTGCAACGCGCCTATCGCCAGCTGCAGGCGGGCCAGCCACTGGATCTGGGTCACAAAACCACTGCGTTCCAGCGTTGGGGTGAAGTGCTCCAGGCGCAGGCGCCCGCGCGTGAGGTGGAGCTGGACTTCTGGCGTGCCACTCAGGCAACCGGTGTGACCAGCCTGCCCTTGATGGATGAACTGGGCAGCCGTCGCCGCGACCAGGTGCGTGAATGCCAGGTGCGCCTGGACGAGCCACTGACGCGCCAATTGCTGACCCAGGCGCCACAGGCCTATCGCAGCAGAGTCGATGAGCTGCTGCTCACTGCGCTGGCCCGTGTGGTCCTGCGTGCGACAGGGGGCGAAAGCCTGCTGGTCGGCCTGGAGGGCCATGGCCGTGAAGCCCCGGCCGAGTTCAGCGATGTTGACCTCAGTCGCAGCGTGGGCTGGTTCACCAGCCTTTACCCGGTGCGTCTGCAAGCCGACCCGTCCGCGCCGGCCGGCGCGGCGATTCGGGGCATCAAGGAGCAACTGCGCCAGGTGCCTGATCAGGGCATGGGGTATGGGATCCTGCGCTACTTCGGTGAACCGCAGGTGCGTGCCGAACTGGCCGCGGGCGCGCAACCGTCGATCACGTTCAACTACCTTGGCCAGACCGACCGTGGCCTGGATGCACAGGGGTTGTTCGGTATCGCACCTGAGCGGGGCGGTGATGACCAGGCGGCCGATGCGCCGTTGGGCAACGAGCTGATCATCAATGCCCAGGTGCGCCAGGGCGAGCTGCACATGAACTGGCAGTACAGCGGCGCGCGGCTGGCGTCGGCCTGGGTCGAACAGTTGGCGCAGGCATGCCGTGCCGAGCTGCAAGGCTTGATCGAACATTGCCTGAGCCCGGACGCGCAACGCTTCACGCCCTCGGACTTTCCGTTGGCAGGGGTGGACCAAGGCACGCTGGAAGGCCTGCTGTTGCCCGCCGACACCGAGTTGCTTTATCCGCTGTCGCCGTTGCAGCAGGGCATGTTGTTCCACGCCTTGCAGGCCCCGGACGAAAGCCACTACCTCAACCAGTTGAGCCTGGCCATCGACGGCCTCGATGCTCTGCGTTTCAAGCAGGCGTGGGACACCACCGTGGCGCGGCATGACGTGCTGCGCACCCGCTTCCTTTGGGAAGGGCTGAGCCAGCCGTTGCAAGCCGTGCTTCGCAGCGTGCCATCGCCGGTGCGCCTGTTCGACTGGCGCGAGCGCGCGGACCGCGAAATCGCTGTCCAAGCGCTGGCGGAGCAGGAGCGTAACGAGGGCTTCGACCTGGGCACCGCGCCCTTGCTTCGGGTGCTGTTGGTACGTCTGGGCGAGCAACGCTATCAGCTGATTTTGACCAGCCATCACCTGTTGCTCGACGGCTGGAGCTCGTCGCGACTGATCGCCGAGGTGTTGCAGCACTACCGGGGCACGCCGCCTGCCGAGGTGGCAGGGCGTTTCGTCGATTATGTGCAATGGCTGCAACAGCGTGATCTGGCGCAGCGTCAGGCGTTCTGGCGCGAGCGGCTGGTCGATCTGGATGAACCGACCTTGCTGGTCAACACCGTGACCGGTGTGGGCGAGGGGGTTGGTCACCGCCAGCACCATTGGCAATGCGATGCGGCAATGACCGCGCGGTTGAGCGCCATCGCCCGCCGCGAGCGCGTGACCCTGAACACCTTGGTGCAAGGCGCCTGGAGCCTGTTGTTGCAACGCTATAGCGGGCAGGCCACGGTGGCCTTCGGCGCTACGGTGGCGGGCCGTCCGGCACAGTTGCCGGACTCCGAACGCACGCTGGGGCTGTTCATCAACACGTTGCCGGTGATTCAGACGCCACCCGCTCAGCAGCCGTTGGGCGAATGGCTGCGTCAGTTGCAAGCGTTCAACAGTGCGCTGCGCGAACATGAACATACGCCGTTGTTCGAGATCCAGGGCTGGGCCGGGCAGGGGGGACAAGCGCTGTTCGACACCTTGCTGGTCTTCGAAAACTACCCGGTGGAGCAGGCCCTTGGTGAGGCCAGTGGCTTGCGTTTCTGGCCCGTGCAGCGCCACGAAACCACGCACTACCCATTGACCCTGGTGATTCATGCCGGCGCGCAGTTGCAGATCGAATTCAGCTACCGCCAGGATGCCTTCGCCGCAGCCGATATAGCCCGTTTCAGCGAACACCTGGCTGGTTTGCTGGAGCAGTTCGAAGACAGCAGTCGTCCGTTGGCGAGCTTGACCTTGTTGAGCCCTGTCGAGGTGCGCCAGATCGATGCCTGGAACGCCACCGAAACCCGCTATGCGCAGTACCCGAGCCTGCCTGCGTTGATCGCCGAACAGGTACGTGCCACACCTGACGCCTTGGCGCTGGTGTACGGCGACACGCGCCTGAGCTACGCCGAACTGGACGCGCGCGCCAATCAACTCGCCCATTGGCTGCAAGGCCAGGGCGTGGGGCCGGACGTGCCGGTGGCGGTGTCAGCCGAGCGTTCAGTGGAACTGGTGGTGGCGTTGCTGGGCGTGATCAAGGCCGGTGGCGCGTATTTGCCGCTGGACCCGGAGCATCCGCGTGAGCGCTTGCAAGGCATGCTCGCCGACAGTGGCAGCCCGTTGCTGTTGACGCAAACCCACCTGCTGGACAAGTGGGCGGGCGATGCCG
>NZ_JAFHKI010000172.1 GCF_016937615.1 Pseudomonas lactucae
CGGGAGCAAGCTCCCTCTCCCCACATTGAATCGGGTTTGTTTTGCAGGCCGAGCCGCCCGCACAAACCCGCTTGCTCAGCGCACCAGGCAAGGCTGCTTGTTGTTAAAACGCCAGCCTGGAATCAGGAACTGCATCGCCACGCTGTCATCCCGCGCGCCGAGGCCCATGCCTTGGTACAGCTCGTGAGCCTTGGCCACGGCGTCCATGTCGATGTCCACGCCCAGGCCCGGTCTGGCCGGTACCTTCACGTAACCGCCTTCGATTTTCAGTGGTTCGCGGGTCAGGCGTTGGCCGTCCTGCCAGATCCAGTGGGTGTCGATGGCGGTGATGTCGCCCGGCGCGGCGGCGGCCACCTGGGTAAACATCGCCAGGGAAATATCGAAGTGGTTGTTGGAGTGCGAGCCCCAGGTCAGGCCCCATTCATGACACATCTGCGCCACGCGTACCGAGCCTTGCATGGTCCAGAAGTGCGGGTCGGCCAGCGGAATGTCCACCGATTGCAGCTGGATCGCGTGGCCCATTTCGCGCCAGTCGGTGGCGATCATGTTGGTGGCGGTCTTGAGGCCCGTGGCGCGGCGGAATTCGGCCATGACTTCGCGGCCCGAGTAACCGTTTTCGGCGCCGCACGGGTCTTCGGCGTAGGCGAGCACGTGATGCTGGTCGCGGCACAGGCGGATGGCTTCCTTGAGCGACCAGGCACCATTCGGGTCGAGGGTGATACGTGCATCGGGGAAGCGCTCGGCCAGGGCGGTGACCGCTTCGATTTCCGCGTCGCCGCTCAGCACGCCGCCTTTGAGCTTGAAGTCATTGAAGCCGTACCTGGCTTTGGCGGCTTCAGCCAGGCGCACCACGGCCTCGGGGGTGAGGGCGGTTTCATGGCGCAGGCGGAACCAGTCATCGTCCGCGTCGGCTTCGTTACGGTAGGCCAGGTCGGTGGCGTTGCGGTCGCCGACATAAAACAGGTAACCGAGCATTTTCACCGCATCGCGCTGCTGGCCTTCACCGAGCAGGGCCGCCACTGGTACTTCGAGGAACTGCCCCAGCAGGTCGAGCAGCGCGGCTTCCATCGCGGTGACGGCGTGGATGGTGATGCGCAGGTCAAAGGTCTGCTGGCCGCGCCCGGCCGCGTCGCGCGAGGCAAAGGTGCTGCGCATCTGGTTGAGGATGCGCTGGTAGTGGCCGATCGGCTGGCCGATCACCAGGCTGCGTGCGTCTTCCAGGGTTTCGCGGATGCGCTCGCCGCCGGGCACTTCGCCCACGCCGGTGTTGCCGCAGCTGTCCTTGAGGATGACGATATTGCGCGTGAAATAAGGCCCGTGGGCGCCGCTGAGGTTGAGCAGCATGCTGTCGTGGCCGGCGACGGGAATGACCTGCAAGTGCGTGACAACTGGAGTATTCATGGCAAGTTTCCTTAAGTGCTCAAAGAGGTTTGCTGGCGGCGGCGCCGGTGGGCGCCGTGCTTGACGAATGCACTGCGGCAGAGGGCGCGGTCCTGGCGAAAAACACCAGGATCGCCGCCAGTACCGAGGTGCCGGCCAGGCCGTAGAGGCCGCCCTGGATCGAACCGGTGGTCTGTTCCAGGAAGCCGAAAGTGGTCGGTGCGACGAAGCCGCCGAGGTTGCCGATGGAGTTGATCAGCGCGATCACCGCCGCCGCGATGCGCACATCCAGGTAGCCCTGGGGGATCGGCCAGAACAGCGAAGACGCCGACTTGAAACCGATGGCCGCAAAGCAGATCGCCACGAACGCGAAAATGGGCCCGCCGGTGGTGGACATGAACATGCCCGCCGCCGCAATCAACAAGGCTGCCGCCACCCAGGCCTGCTGGAACTTGAACTTGCCCGACAGCGACGCGAAGGCATACATGGCGATGATCGAGATCAGCCACGGGATCGAGTTGAAGAAACCCACCTGCACGTCGCTCAAGTCGCCCATCTTCTTGATGATGCTCGGCAGCCAGAAAGTCGCCGCGTAAATGGTCAACTGGATGCAGAAGTACAGCGCGCAAAACAGCAGGATCTGACGGTCCTTGAGCAGCTTGCCAAGGGTTGGCTTGACGCTGGTCAGCGCCTCGCGCTGGCGTTGTTCCTCGTCGATGGCGTCGACCAGTGCGTCCTGTTCTTCGCGGGTCATCCATTTGGCGTCGTGGGGTTTGGAGTCGAGCCAGAACCACACAAAAAAGCCGATCACCACCGAGGCCAGGCCTTCGAGGGCGAACATCCATTGCCAGCCGTGCAAACCAAAGCCTTCGATCTGCAACAGCGCCCCCGACAGCGGGCCCGAGATCAACGACGCCACTGCCGAGCCGCTGAGGAAAATCGCAATGGCCTTGCCGCGCTCCACGCCCGGCAACCAACGGGTGAAGTAGTAGATCACCCCAGGGAAGAAACCGGCCTCGGCCACGCCCAGCAGAAAGCGCAGGATGTAGAAGTGGGTTTCGTTCTGGATGAAGGCCATCATCGTCGCGACGATGCCCCAGGTGAACATGATGCGGGTCAACCAGATACGCGCGCCGACCTTCTGCAGCAGCATGTTGGAGGGCACTTCGAAGAGCGCATAACCGATGAAGAACAGCCCGGCACCGAAGCCATAGGCCGCCGCGCCGATGCCCAGGTCATGCTCCATGTGCGTGCGCACAAAGCCGATATTGACCCGGTCGATGTAATTGAGGATGAACATGATCACGAACAGTGGGAGCACATGGCCCTTCACTTTGCGCACGGCGCGTGCGAGGACCGGATCACTGTTTGGAGCGGTAGCTGCGTGGATTGAATTAGTCACAATTCAAAACTCCCCCTGGATTATTTTTATGCGGGTTTGTACGTTTTGTTGATAGACATCATACAAGTCATTTTCCAGGAGCCGCAATCCGGGCTGAGTGTTTTTATTTTATAAGGCGGTTGTTTGGCTGGATATTTTGGTTATTTGCCAGTATTTATTGGGTTTTATGGCGAGGCTAGACGATTTTTTATTGGGTGTGATGGCTTTGGTGCTGACCGCCAGGAAGGATTCGTAGATTGGTTGTCATACAAGTTGGAGCTTTACTAAATCCCCAGCGATGTCACCGATCAGAGTGTTAAGCTCCCTCCAGCCCAGCCCCGTGGACTTGCCGCAATGCCCAATGAAAGCCCGTCGCCCATGCGTAAGCGTTCCAGCAACCTGGCCCAAGGCGTGCTCGACGACCTGACCCAGCGCATCCTGCTCGGGCAGTTGAAACCCGGTGAAAAATTGCCGTCCGAATCCACCATCGTGCTTGAACACGGCGTCAGCCGGACGGTGGTGCGCGAGGCGCTGTCCAAGTTACAGGCCTCGGGGTTGGTGGAGACGCGCCACGGCATCGGCACCTTCGTGCTGGAGCCGCGTGCCCAACAAGGTTTGCGCCTGCATGTGGACACGGTCGCCAGCGTGCGCAACATGCTCGAGTTGCGCCTGGGCCTGGAGGTACAAGCGGTGGCACTGGCCGCGCTGCGCCGCAGCGATACGCAGCTGGCCCACATGCGCCAGGCGCTGGATGATTACCAGGCTTCCCTGGCCAACAACGACAGTTGCGTGGACGAGGACAAGCGCTTTCACCAATTGATCGCCGAGGCCACCGGCAATACGTTTTTCAGCGAAATCATGCAGCACCTGGGCAATGCGATGATTCCGCGTACCCAGGTCAAGGGCGCCGAACGCGGCGGTGCGGACTTTGCCAAGCTTGGGCAATTGGCGAACCTGGAGCATGAGGCCATTTACAATGCGATCAAACGCCAGGACCCGGACGCCGCGCGGGCGGCAATGGTGCTGCACCTGACCAACAGCCGGGATCGGTTTTCCGGCGAATGACAAGGACCCGAGGTTGAACGAACACACATTGTCCCAGCGTCTGGAGCGCGTGGCGGCGTATGTCCCGAACGGCGCGCGCCTGGCCGACATCGGCTCGGACCACGCCTACCTGCCGGTGGCGTTGTTGCGCCGTGGCGTGATCGAGGCGGCCGTGGCGGGGGAGGTGGCCGCCACGCCGTTCCAGGCGGCCGAGCGTACCGTGCGGGACAACGGCCTGGAACCGCAGATCACCGTGCGCCTGGCGGATGGCTTGTCAGCCATCGGCGCCGACGACCGCATCAGCGTCGTCAGCCTGTGCGGCATGGGCGGCGAGACGATCCGCGACATTTTCGAAGCCGGCAAGTCCTACCTGCGCGGCGATGAACGACTGATCCTGCAACCCAATGGTGGCGAGCAACCGCTGCGCGCGTGGTTGATGCGCAACGGCTACCGTATCGTCAGTGAAGACCTGCTGCACGAACAGCGTTTTTACTACGAAATCATCGTCGCGAGCGCTCGGAGCCAGTGGTGTACAGCGCTGAAGAATTGTACTTCGGCCCGCTGCAAATGCAGGCGCGCACGCCGGTCTTCCTGGCCAAGTGGCAGCGCGCGTTGCGCCTCAAGCGCAAGACCCTGGCCGGCTTTGAACTGGCACAACGGACGGTACCCGAGGCGAAGCTGCAAGAGATTGCCCGACAGATTCGGTGGATCACTCAATTGCTGGCTTGATCGCTACGTGCAGGCCAAACAGGGCGTTGCAACCCGCCTCGCGAATCATAAGTCCAGCCTTCAAGTTTGATCGGTTCGTGGCCGATAACGTGGCTGTGATTGAAGATGTTGGGGAAGGCACCTCGGGCAGTCGTCTCCGTCGGTTACAGCAGCCTTGTCGACGCTGAGTGCTTTTGCCCCATTTTCGAGCACGCTCGCGGCTTCGTTAACACACCGCCCGCCCTGTTTCGGGGCTGCGTGCCGGCGGCCCGTATCTTGCTAGTGCCAAGCTAATCAATGACATGGCATTTTGCCGTTAGTCATTTCAAGGCTTGGCCCGCCATTTAATTGCGTGGGTTGTTTTTGGGAGTGGTCGGACATGCACAGCTTGTTATCACCCGGTATCCGCCTGCTCGGACGTTTCGGATTCGCACGTAAATTCCAGATCCTGTTTTTCCTGTTCATGCTGCCCCTGGCCGGTAGCCTGTGGATGATCGGGCAGGACTATCGCGACAAATTAAGCGTGATTTCCAACGAGCAGTCCGGCGTTCGCCAACTGTTGGCCCTGGACACGCTGGACGGGCAACTGACCGCGCAGCGCAACCTGGCCGCGCGCTGGAAGGCAGCGGACATCCTGCACGCCCCGACGCCGGCGGCGAAGGCAGCCATGGACAAGGTCGATGCCAATTTCCCGCTGATCCAGCAAAGCCTGCAAGCCTTGGGCGAGGCACTCAAAGCCCAGAACGCCAGCGCCGACATTCTCGCGCGCTTCGATGCGTTGCAGGCCACGGTCAAGGGCATGGACTCCGAGTCTCTGCGTACCGTGGGCTGGTGGCCGGACGGTTACGACCGTTTCACCTCGGCCCTGAGCGCCATGCAGACCCTGCGCGAGCAGATCACCCTGGACGCCGGCCTGATTCTCGATCCCTGGCTGGAAACCTACATGCTGATGCAGATGGGCACGCAACAGACGCCGGACCTGATCGAGCGCATCGGCCGTATGGCGAGTGTCGGGCAGTCATCCATTGCGTCCGGGCAGTTCACCCTGCAAAGCCGCTTGCAGATGCGCGACCTGCGCAGCCGCATTGGCGACGCGCGCGACCAGCTGGACAAGGCTGCGACGGCGCTCAAAGCCAAGCAATTCGACGGCATGCAACCCTGGACCGCGCAGTACGACAACAGCCTGCAGCTGTTGGATAACGAACTCAAAGTGCTCGATGACGGCGTGTTCGGCGGCAGTATCAAGCTTGACACCGCCAGCTTCGAGCGCAGTGTCGACGCCACGCTCGCCTCGCTCGGCGCGCTGCGCGTGCAGTCGCTCACCTCGCTGGACGCGCGCTTGAGCTACTACCACAACCACGCCAACCAGCGCTTCATTCCCCTGGTTTTGACGTTCAGCCTGCTGGCCTTGGCCGCGCTGTACCTGTTCATGTGCCTGCAAGCCTCCATCCGCCGCAGTGCCAGTGGCATCACCACCCTGGCCGAATCCCTGCGCGACGGGAACCTGTGTGTGGAGGTGGCGGTGCAGGGGCGCGACGAACTGGCCGTCATCAGCACGGCATTGAACGTGGCGGTGGTGCAACTGCGCACCAGCCTGCTCGGGGTCAATCACGAGACTCAGCAGCTCGGCTCTGCCGTGCTCACGCTCAATTCGCAATCGGGCAGCACCCTCACCGAAGTCGAAGACCAGCAACATCAGATCAGCCAGATCGCCGCTGCCGCCACGCAGTTGGCCGCCACGTCCATGGGCGTCGCCAGAAGCTGCGAACAGGCCTCTGGCAGCGCCCAGCAAACCCGGCGCATCGCCGAAGACAGCAGCCGCGACAGCCAGCGCACCACGGCGAGCATCCAGCAGCTTAACCAACGCCTCACCGACACCGCCGAGGCGTTGCAGCAAGTAAGTCAGCAGGGGCAGCAGATTCAGTCGGTGGTCGACACCATTCGCGGCATTGCCGAACAGACCAACCTGCTGGCGCTCAATGCGGCGATTGAGGCGGCGCGTGCCGGTGAGCAGGGCAGGGGCTTTGCGGTGGTGGCCGATGAAGTGCGCAGCCTGTCACAACGCACCCAGGCTTCCACGGCGCAGATCGCCGGCACCGTGGACAGCCTGCGTGCGACTGTCAGCCAGGCGGTCACCCTCATGGGCGCCGCGTGCGAACAAGCCCTCACCGATGCTGAATCCGTCACCGGCCTGGGCGCGCGGTTGGGCGAGATTGCCGGCGCGGTGCAGAACGTCACCGACACGCTGGCGCAAATTGCCACGGCGGTGGAGGAGCAAGCGGCGACGGCGGACGAAGTGAGCGGCAATATCCAGCAGGTCGACCAGGCGGCAGGGCGCTTGCTGGACGGCGCGCGGCAGTCAATCGCGCGGCGGACACCCTGAGCAAGGGCAGCCAGGCGTTGAGCGACAACACCGCGCGGTTTCGTTTGGGCTGAGGGGCAACATCGTCCAAAGAGCGAAAAATCTATGGCGAATTTGCTGTTGTGGTGAGAGTTACTGCGCCTGGGTACGCAACACCTCAATCCACAACGCCCCCTTGCCCGACGCGGCCTGCGCCACCCGTTTCAACGCCCCGTTGGCGCTGACCGCATAGGCACCGACCGTGTCGCTTTTTTCACCCGTCACCAACAGCCACTGCCCGTTGGGCGAAAACGCGATATTGCGTGGCTGTTTCTCGGCCACCGGGTAGTTGTCGAGAAAACGCAGGCCGCCTGTGGTCGTGTCCACCGCAAACGCCGACACCGAACTGCTGGTGCGTTCACTCATCAGCAGCAACTTGCCATCCGGCGACAGGCGCAGGTCGGCCGCCCAGATCCGTGGCGTCGGGTCGTCCTTCAAATCATTGTTACGCGCGTCGCGCACTTCGCCGTGGGCCAGGTTCAAGCGCGCGGGGATGCCGTTGGCCACGCCGATCTGGGTCAGCGCACCGGTGCTGCCGTCGATGGCGAACGCGGTCACGGTGCCGCTCATTTCGCCGACTACATACAGGTATTTGCCATTGGCCGAAAACGCCAGGTGCCGAGGGCCGGTATTGGCCGGCACGCTCACGAAGCCCGTGCCGATCGGCGTGAGTGCGCCGGTGTTGGCGTCGAAGCGGTATTGCAGCACATGGTCGGTGCCCAGGTTGCCCGCGTAGGCAAAGCGATTGCTCGGGTCGGTACGCAGCGAGTGCGCGTGCAGGCCGGTCTTGTAGGTGAGGATCGGTTCGGCCTTGTCGACGGGCTGCACGCTGAGCAGGTCGGCACCGTAGGACGCCGCGAGCAGATAACGCCCGGCACGGTCGGTGGCCAGGTAGGCCATGCTGTCGGCCAATGGTGCCTTGGACGTTGGCGTCAGATGCCCGCTGGCCGGGTCAATGCTGAACGCCTGCACCTGAAACGGCTTGACCCGTAACGCGGCAAACAGGGTCTTGCCGTCCGGGCTCAGCGCCATGGGGTTGACCTGATCACCCGCCGTTACCTGCTCGACCAGGCTCAGCGCACCGTTGCTTTCGTCGAGGCGGTATTGGGAAATCAAACCATCGCCGGGGCTGGAGATGTAGGCAAAGGTGGCGGCACTGGCGTGTGCGCCGAGGCCGCAGGCAATGGCAGCGGCCAGGATGAGGGGCTTATTCATGAGCGAACCTTTATTGTTTTGATTGTAGTCAGTCATCGTATGACTATGCATGGATCTCGGCAATGGGTGTTTGGTCGGCTCACTTACTTCTTCATGTTGGTGCCTCACACGGGCATGATGCGGGCCATGAACGACGATCCCAACGCACGCTACTGGCGCTTCTATACACCTGATCCCGGCATTGGCCCGCGCGAACAGGCGCCGATACTCGCCCAGGAACTGGCCTGGGCCTGTGAGCATGCGAGCGGGCACCGCTTCAACTGGATCGCCGTGTTAACGCCGCCGTTGTGCTTCGGACTCTACCTGCCGAGCCTGGTGTTTTTACTCAGCCTGTTGCTGTATCGCGGCGTGTTCGAGGCGGGGTTGGACGTCGACCGCCTCATCGGTGACTCGTTTGGCTGGCAGGCGCTGGCGGGAGTGGTATTCACCGTCGCCTGGGCGCTGCGTAACTACCGGCGCGATACCCATGACCCGATCAACCTTTACTGGCAGGCCATGCCGGACCAGGGCGTGGTCGAGCTGGAACGCCACACCCTGGTGTCGGCCACCAGCCTGTGGGCTTCGGATTTCGATCCGGACTGCAACGCCCTCATGCAATGGAAAAACGGCCGTCTTGAACGCACCCAGAGCAGCGGGGTGTCGCAATGGATCATCGCCATGACCACGGCGGGGCACTGGCTGGTGATCCGTGACGAATACCCCGGCGACTTCACCTACAACCGGGTCGGGCACATGCCGCCAGCGGACAGACAACTGCAACCCTGCCAGCACCTGGCGATTGCCTTTGCGCCCCGCACCAACCTGGTACTGGGCCGACGGTTTGACGGCGAGCCGATACCCCTGGCCCACACTGACTATTGGCTGTCGGCCGATGAACTCAAGCGCCTGACCGACGTTGCGCATCACTGGCGGTTCTTCCCGCCGGACCGCTATGGCGTGGTGAATACCCAGGACGCGCCGTGGGTGCAGCGGCTGTTGGAGAAGGCAAACGGGTACCTGTAGTGAGCGGGCTTGCCCCGCGCCGCTCACCCCAAAAGCCCTGCTCCTCACAAAAAGCCACTTCACCACAAAAGCGGGTGCGTCAGCGGCTGGCACAGGAACCTTTCGCGCCCCACAGGGCTCACTTGTCAGGTCACCCTGTTTCATCG
Organism: Pseudomonas lactucae; assembly: GCF_016937615.1. Taxonomy (GTDB): domain Bacteria; phylum Pseudomonadota; class Gammaproteobacteria; order Pseudomonadales; family Pseudomonadaceae; genus Aquipseudomonas; species Aquipseudomonas lactucae. The sequence continues at coordinate 9,278 of NZ_JAFHKI010000172.1, forward strand.
CCGAAAGGAATTCGCATGCTTTCAGCCTCGCCAGCCATTGCCCGGCACGCCCCCGTCGAACGCGAACTCAGCCTGCGCGCCGTCATCATGGGGACGCTGCTCGGCATTCTGCTCACCCCTTCCAACGTGTACGCCGGCCTGAAGATCGGCTGGTCGTTCAACATGTCGATCATTGCTCTGTTGGTGGGGTATGCGATCTTCCAGGGCCTGGCCAAGCGTGCGTCCGGGCAACTGCCGTGGACGCTGCATGAAAGCAATATCAACCAGACAGTCGCTTCGGCCGCCGCTTCGATCATCTCCGGCGGGTTGGTCGCGCCGATCCCGGCCTACACCCTGCTGACCGGTCACCAACTGGACGCGCTGCCGATGATCGCCTGGGTGTTTTCGGTGAGTTTCCTGGGCATTTGGATCGCCTGGTACCTGCGGCCGTCGCTCCTCAATGACAAGGCGCTGAAATTCCCCGAAGGCATGGCCACTCTGGAAACCCTGCTGCATATCTATAACCACGGCCGCGAAGCTGCGACACGCCTTAAGGTGTTGCTCAGCGCCGCGTTGGTGTCCGGTTTGGTGAAGTGGGTGGATACCTTTATGTGGGCCTTCCCGCGTTGGTCACCGACGACCCATTTGGAACGCCTGACCTTTACCGCCGACCCTTCGCTGCTGTTGCTGGGGTTTGGCGGCATCATCGGCATCCGCGTCGGCCTCACGCTGTTGCTCGGCGCTTTGCTCGCCTGGGGCGGCCTGGCCCCGTGGCTGCTGGCGCACGGTCTGGTGATGTTGCCGGCCGACAGCAGCGGCCCGCAGTTCGCCGCTTTGGTGGAGTGGCTGCTGTGGCCGGGCGTGAGCCTGATGGTGTGCTCCACGTTGGCGTCGTTGACGATCCGTCTGTGGGCGTTGCGCTCCTCCACCAGGGCCGGCGGTGGTGCCATCTGGACCCTGCCAAAACCTGGGCCTGCCGCGGGCTTCGTGTTGTCGATTGCCTTCGTGGTGAGCCTGCAGGCGCTGTTGTTCGGCATCAACCTGTGGATGGCGTTATTGACCATCCCCTTGGCGATTTGCCTGGCCGCCGTGGCCGCCCGAGTAGTGGGAGCCACCGGCATTCCGCCGATTGGCGCCATCGGGCAATTGTCCCAACTGAGTTTCGGCATCGTCGCGCCCGGCCAGGTGCCGATCAACCTGATGAGCGCCAACACCGCCGGCGGCTCGGCCGGGCAGTGCACCGACCTGATGAACGACTTCAAGGTAGGCAAGGCGATTGGCGCCACGCCGCACAAGCAGGTGATCGCGCAGATTCTGGGGATTTTCATCGGTAGCATCGTCGGCGTATTCGCCTACCTGGCGCTGATTCCCGATCCGCAGTCCATGCTGCTCACCGAGCAATGGCCGGCCCCGGCAGTGGCGACCTGGAAAGCCGTGGCGCAAACCCTCACCCATGGGCTGGATTCGTTGTCGCTGAGTATCCGCTGGGCGATTGCCATTGGCGCGATGCTAGGCGTGCTGTTGGGGGTGTTTGACAGCCTGTTGCCCGCGCATCGCTCCCGTTACCTGCCCAGTGCCGCCGCACTGGGGCTGGCCTTTGTGTTGCCGGCGTCGGTATCGCTGATGATGGCGCTGGGCGCGATACTGACCTGGCTGGTGAGCTGCCGCTGGCCGAGCCTCACCGAGCGCTTCGCGATTACCGCAGCGGCGGGGTTGATTGCCGGGGAGAGCATTACCGGGGTAGGGGCGTCGTTGTGGCAGATGCTCCGATAGCAGCCACCATTGAGTGCCTGTTATCTACTTGGCAAACGCATACTCGCCACCCTGTTCCAGCGCCTGGCGATACGCCGGCCGTGCCTGGAACCGCTGCACCCACGCCGCCAGGTGCGGGTAGGCCTGCAGCTTGCCCTGGGCCTTGGCGATTTCGCCGATAAAGCTCATCTGGATATCCGCGCCGCTCAGCTCATCGCCCAAAAGGTACGGCGTCGTTGCCAGCGCGTCGTTGAGATAACCGAGGTAGTTGGCCACTTCCGATTCAATCCGCGGATGCAACGGCGCACCGGCATCACCCAGTCGCCCCACGTACAGGTTGAGCATCAGCGGCAGCATGGCCGAGCCTTCGGCGAAGTGCAGCCACTGCACGTACTGATCGTAGTCCGCGCTCGCCGGGTCCGGTTGCAGACGGCCTGCGCCATGGCGGCGGATCAGGTAGTCGACGATGGCGCCGGACTCGATCACCACCTTGCCTGCGTCTTCGATCACCGGCGACTTGCCCAGCGCATTGATCGCCTTGAGTTCAGGCGGTGCGAGGTTGGTCTTCGGGTCGCGTTGGTAGCGCTTGATTTCGTAGGGCAGGCCAAGCTCTTCGAGCAGCCAGAGGATGCGCTGCGAACGTGAGTTGTTGAGGTGGTGAACAATGATCATGGGAACTCCGACGGGCAAGGGGTAGGTGTAGCAACAGACTGCTGTGCGGGCGCAGAGTGCCCTCAATCGGCAAACGCCGCCTCGATGAAAACCTCCAGGCCTTTTTCTTCCAGAATCTCGATGGAGAAATGCCCAAAGCGCTTGGGCAGCCAGATAATGCGCCCGCCGGCCGGCGTTTGCAGGTTTGCCTTCGCCAGTGGCCGGCCGTTCTCATCTTCGGGTTGCACGCCCGAGGCCATCAGTTCGTCATAGGCGACCTCAATGTCCGGCGTCGTGTAGCAATGGCGATAAATCATGCCTTCGCCATGGGCATCCAACAGCTCCCGCAGGTTGCCCGCGATCGGCTGAACCAGCATGAAGCGCTCCTGGCCCATCAGCGCCACGGCATAACGCACATGCAGGCCGTCACGGTCCCAGACGAACGTCTTGGAAATACGCGCCTTGAGGATTTGCGCGTAGTAGGCGCAGGCCTCTTCAAGGTTGGCGACCAGTACGTCGACGTGACTGAATTTCAGGTCCATGGCGTGCCTCCTGTTGGGCCGACTAACGTACTACATCGACAGCGGTGTATTCATTCTCATAATGGGTCTGGCCCGACGTCGACTGCAGTGTCAGCGCCACGCCCAGGTCCTCGATGAACGCACGCTCCGTTTTGTAGTCGCCCTGGTCACACGTCAGCTTGATGGCGTCGCCGGTCAGCGAGGCAAATACCTGGCGCGCCGGGAAGCGCTCGCCGATCTTGCAGTTCATGCTGGTTTCGACCGGTGTATCGGTTGGTTTGCCTGGCACATTCACCATGTGCAGGCGTGTACTGAGTGTCTGGCCGGCGGCCCATTGGGCCGGCAGGCTCAGCTCGACATCGCGGGTTTGCAGTACTCGCCCATCGCCGACCCCGTTCATCTTGGACTTCAGCTGGATCAGATCGGCCTGCACCAGCCGATCGACGTTGAACGTGCTGCCGTACACCTCGTTCTTCTTCAGCAAGCCACCTTCGGCGGTGAAGGTGACTGAGGTCGGGCTGTCCTTGCCGTCGCCTTTCTTGGACAGGTAGGTGTAGCTCAACGTCTTGAACTTGGGTTGCAGCAGCGGTGAGTCGAGGCGCTGGAGCACGCCGGCCGGTACCTCGACATCGTTGATGCTGGTTTCTATCACGGTGCGTGGGTAGTCGACCGGCGCGATGTCCGGGCGCAGCCAGGCCAGCAGCGCGGCGTCGACGCCGCCTTGCAGCGAGCAACTGATACGGGTGTGCGTGCCTTGCTTGCCTTCCGGTTCCACGATCAGCACGCGCTCCACATGACGCAGGCCCGGCGCCTTGCCTGGCTGGGGCTTGATCGCTTGCCAGCGGTCGCCGACCTTGAGGTCGCTGCGCGTGTAATCCCCGTCGCCTTTTTGCAAGCGTGCGGGCTGGTCCAACAGAGGCGCAAGACGCTGGGCCACCTCATCGACATTGCCTTGCACAACAAAGCCCCAGTAATAGTAGAGCCCCAACTGGCCCAGGTCGGACACCTCATCGGCATACGACAACAGCTTCAACCCGGCAACGGGGGGCGCGCTGACCGGCACCTGGTTGGCCTTGTGGTCGGCGCGGTTGACCACCGCGATCCACGAGAAATCCTTCTGCTGCTTGAGCGGTGCGTAGGCCAGCCAAGCGTCGCGGTGGGCGTTCAGGCTGCTGAAGAAACTGGCGTCGCAACGGGCAAACGCCTTGAGCGTATCGACCCGCGCGGCGTCGTCGGCATGCGCGATGGTGGGCAGCAACAGCGCGGCAGCGAGGAGGAGGGCGGAGGTGGACGACTTCATGGCGTGGGATTTCCTTATCGGGTCAGAGGGTGGGCATTATCCAGATATTGGCTAGTGTCCTGAAGAATCATGCAAAAATCTGCTCGATCGCCTGGCTATTCAATCACGCCGACATCCTTTCAGGCACTGAAACACTGAATTGCCATTCGTGCAGGTTCCGTCCACGACCCGATAGCGCAAAAATCCAACCGCGCGCCGTGCTTGCTTAACCCGAGGCGCGACCGAGGAGAGCACCAATGGACGAGATCTCGACACCGCCGGCCTCACCCTGGCACGAAGGCGAGCTGGCCTTGCAACGCACGGTTGGCGCGGTAGACATGATGGCCGGCGTGGGCCAGCGGCAAATGGCTCGTGACTGGATGCCGGACCAGCACCGCGAATTCTATGGGCAACTGCCCTTTGTGGTGCTGGGCAGTGTGGATCGCCAGGGGGATGTGTGGGCGACCCTGCGCAGCGGGCCGCCGGGCTTCATGCACTCACCCACCCCGCATACCCTGCGGATTACGCTGGCGCCACAGCCCCAGGACCCGGCCCAGGAAGGCTTGGGCGAAGGGGACGCCATCGGCATGCTGGGCATCGAGTTACATACCCGGCGCCGTAACCGCATGAACGGCATTGTGCGTCGGCAACTCAAGCAGGGCGTTGAGATCGAAGTCACCCAGGCCTACGGCAACTGCCCGCGTTATATCAACCTGCGCCAATACCGCGTGGTCGACGAACCGCCCGGCGCGGCCATCGAATTACCCGCCAACGACCCGCTGATTCGACGCCTGGTGACCACGGCGGACTCATTCTACGTGGCCACTTACGTGATCCGTGACGGCCGGACGCAGGTCGATGCATCCCACCGTGGCGGGTTGTCGGGCTTCGTGCGCATGGAGGCGGACGGCAGCCTGACGATTCCGGATTTCTCCGGCAACCTGTTCTTCAACACCCTGGGCAACATTGTGCTGAACCCGCGTGCGGGCCTGACGTTCGTCGACTTTGGCAGCGGTGACTTGCTACAGATGAGCGGCAGCGCCCAGGTGCTGCTGGATGACCCCGAAATCGCCGCGTTCCAGGGCGCCGAGCGGCTGTGGCGGTTTACCCCGCAACGCAGCGTCTACCGCAAGGCCGCGCTCGGGTTGCGCTGGGAGGACCAGGCCGAAGGGGTGTCTCCCAGCTCCTTGATGACGGGTAACTGGTCACAGACCGCCGAACGGCTCAAGGCCCAGGCCCTCAGCGCCCAATGGCGGGCGCTGAGGGTGGCGCGGGTGGTCGATGAGAGTGCCCACATCCGCTCGTTTTACCTGCACGCCGACGACGGTGCCGGGCT